>JAIXXW010000115.1 GCA_027490555.1 Comamonadaceae bacterium
GACTTTCGCGTGCTGCGGCGTTTGCAGCCGGTGGCCGACTATGGCGGGCTCAAGGGCCAGCCCACGCAGCGCGTGATCGTGCTCGACACCGAGACCACCGGGCTGGACAGCAGGAGCGAGCGCATCATCGAGCTGGCCATGCTGTCGGTGCAGGTGGACGTGGCCACCGGGCAGCCTGTGGGGCCGGTCAGCCTTTACGAGTCGTTTGAGGACCCGGGCAAGCCGATACCTGCCGCCATCCAGGAGATCACAGGCATCGACGACACCATGGTCGCGGGCCAGCGCATCGACGATGCGGCCGTGGCCGCGCTGGTGCAGGCGGCCGACCTGATCGTGGCGCACAACGCGGGTTTTGACCGCCCGTTTGCCGAAGCCCGCCTGCCCGTGTTCGCCACCCGGCCCTGGAATTGCTCCTTTATGGGCATCGACTGGAAAAAAGAGGGCAGTGGCTCGGCCAAGCTGGAGTTTCTGGCGTCCGAGAGGGGCTGGTTCTACGACGCCCACCGGGCGCAGGTGGACTGCCATGCGCTCTTGCAGGTGCTCTCCACGCCCTTGTCCAATGGGCAGACCGGTCTGGCCCGCCTGCTGGCCGGGGCCGGGCAGACCCGCTACAAGCTGCGGGCCACGGGTGCGCCTTTCGAGTCCAAGGACAAGCTCAAGGCCCGGGGCTACCGCTGGGATGGCGAAGGCCGTGTCTGGTGGTGCAGTCTGGCTTCGGACGAGCTGCTGGATGCCGAATGCGCCTGGCTGCGCGCCGAAGTCTATGGCCAGCGCAGCGCCCGGGTGCAGCTCGAAGCCATGGACAGCCGGGTGCAGTTTTCCAGCCGTGCGGGTGTGTTGTCAGAACGGGCGGTCTGATTTTTTCCTTTCAGGCCCAGCAAGCTGGGATAATGCCGCCTGCATTCACCGCATCTGCGCGCATGGGCAGGACTGCGGCGCAGAGCCAGCACCCTCGGGGTGGGGGTTTTCTGCCTTTTTTACCTAGGTATCCACATGGCTCAATACGTTTTTTCGATGAACCGGGTCGGCAAGATCGTGCCGCCCAAACGTCAGATCCTCAAAGACATTTCGCTGTCTTTCTTTCCCGGCGCCAAGATCGGCGTGCTGGGCACCAACGGCTCGGGCAAGTCCACTTTGCTCAAGATCATGGCCGGCATCGACAAGGAGATCGAAGGCGAAGCCATCCCCATGTCGGGCCTGAAGATCGGCTACCTGCCGCAAGAGCCGCAGCTGGACCCCAGCGAAACCGTGCGTCAGTCGGTGGAAAACGGCATGGGCGAGATCAAGGCTGCACAGGCCCGCCTCGAAGAGGTGTATGCCGCCTACGCCGAGGAAGACGCCGACTTTGACGCGCTGGCTGCCGAGCAGGCCAAGCTCGAAGCGATCATCGCCACGGCCGGCGACGCCTCGGACCACCAGCTCGAGATCGCCGCCGACGCCCTGCGCCTGCCGCCCTGGGACGCTGTGATCGGCAACCTGTCGGGCGGTGAAAAGCGCCGCGTGGCCCTGTGCCGCCTGTTGCTGTCGCGCCCCGACATGCTGCTGCTGGACGAACCCACCAACCACCTGGACGCTGAAAGCGTGGACTGGCTGGAGCAGTTCCTGCAGCGTTTTTCGGGCACCGTGGTGGCCATCACCCACGACCGCTACTTCTTGGACAACGCCGCCGAGTGGATTTTGGAACTCGACCGTGGCCACGGCATCCCCTACAAGGGCAACTACTCCAGCTGGCTGGAACAAAAAGAAGCCCGCTTGGCGCAGGAGCAGCGCACCGAAGACGCCCGCACCAAGGCCATGAAAAAGGAACTGGAGTGGGCCCGTGCCAACCCCAAGGGTCGTCAGGCCAAAAGCAAGGCCCGTCTGGCCCGCTTTGAGGAGCTGAGCGACTACGAATACCAGCAGCGCAACGAAACGCAGGAGATTTTCATCCCCGTGGCCGAGCGTTTGGGCAACGAGGTGTTCGAGTTCAAGAACGTCAGCAAGTCCTTTGGCGACCGCCTGCTGATCGACAACCTGAGCTTCAAGGTGCCTGCGGGCGCCATCGTGGGCATCATCGGCCCCAACGGCGCGGGCAAATCGACCTTGTTCAAGCTGATTTCAGGCCGCGAGCAGCCCGACAGCGGCGAGATCACCATCGGCCAGACCGTGAAGATGGCTTTTGTCGACCAGAACCGGGATGATCTGGACAACAACAAAACCGTCTGGGAAGACGTTTCGGGCGGTCTGGACATCATCAACGTCGGCAAGTTCCAGATGGCCAGCCGCGCATATTGCGGGCGCTTCAACTTCAACGGTGGCGACCAGCAAAAGAAGGTCGGCATGCTTTCGGGCGGTGAACGCGGCCGTCTGCACCTGGCCAAGACCCTGATCGAGGGGGGCAACGTGCTGCTGCTGGACGAACCGTCCAACGACCTGGACGTGGAGACCTTGCGTGCCCTGGAAGACGCGTTGCTGGAGTTTGCCGGCTCGGTCATGGTCATCAGCCACGACCGCTGGTTCCTCGATCGCATCGCCACCCACATCCTGGCCGCCGAAGGTGACAGCCAGTGGGTCTTCTTTGATGGCAACTACCAGGAATACGAGGCCGACAAGAAGAAACGTCTGGGCGAAGAAGCGGCCAAACCCAAGCGTGTGCGTTTCAAGGCCTTGAAATGATCCCAGCGGTCTGAATGCTGGACAAAAAAATGGGCCCGAGGGGCCCGTTTTTTTGGGGGGTGCAGGGCCTTCAGTCCGGCATGGCCGCTTTGTCTTGCCGTCTGCCCGCGATCAGGGCGGTGAAAAAGCCGTTGAACCATTGCATGTCCACCGGCTTGGTCATGAAGATGGTCCCTTCGGGCAAGCCCCCTCTGGCGGCGATGTCCTCTGGCGAGAGGGCGGAGATGACCAGGCAGGTCATGCGCTGGAATTGGGGCGATTGCTTGAGGGTTTTGAGCAATTCAAAACCATCGACGCCGGGCATGTTGAGGTCGGCAATCAGCACATCGGGTTGGATGCTGGCCATGTCGATCAAGGCCTCCAGACCGGAGGCCATGGCGGTGCAATCGACCGGCATCTCGCTTCGGTTGCAAAAGTCACGGATCATGTCGCGCGTGACCGGGTCGTCTTCGACGAGCAGCACGCGCAGGCGTTGGTCCTTGCTGTCCGGCAGCGTCATCAGCATATTGTGTTTTCTTTGGTACTCCCGAATCGAGGGCATGGAGATGCGCCGGTGGCCTCCCTGGGTTTTCCAGGCCTGCAATTCGTTTTTTTCCACCAAAGTCTGGATCGTGCCCACAGACAAACCCAGCAACTTGGCCGCGTAGGTGGTGCCGCAGCAGTCTTCGGGTGTGTCGATCATTTGAGAGGTTTGCATGGTTGGATTTTAATGATAAAAATGGTAAACCTAAATACAAATTTTAATGAAATGTTGTAAATAAAACAACTTGAAA
>JAIXXW010000116.1 GCA_027490555.1 Comamonadaceae bacterium
ACCTCACCCACCGACTTCATCTGGGTGGTCAGGCGGCTGTCGGCGGTCGGGAATTTTTCAAAGGCAAAGCGGGGGATTTTGGTGACCACATAGTCGATCGAGGGCTCAAAAGACGCTGGCGTTGCGCCACCTGTGATGTCATTGCGCAACTCGTCCAGGGTGTAGCCCACAGCCAGTTTGGCCGCCACTTTGGCAATCGGGAAACCGGTGGCTTTGGAGGCCAGCGCCGATGAACGTGACACACGCGGGTTCATCTCGATGACCACCATGCGACCATCTTTGGGGTTGATCGAAAACTGGACGTTGGAACCCCCGGTGTCCACACCGATCTCGCGCAAAACAGCCAAAGAGGCATTGCGCAGAATCTGGTATTCCTTGTCGGTCAGGGTTTGTGCGGGTGCGACGGTGATGGAATCACCCGTGTGCACCCCCATGGGGTCGAGGTTCTCAATGGAGCAGACGATGATGCAGTTGTCCGCTTTGTCGCGCACCACCTCCATCTCGTACTCTTTCCAGCCGAGCAAGGATTCCTCGATCAACAATTCGTTGGTGGGAGAAGCCTCCAATCCGCGCTTGCAGATGGTTTCAAACTCCTCGGGGTTGTAAGCGATGCCGCCACCCGTGCCACCGAGGGTGAAGCTCGGACGAATCACCGTGGGGAAACCCACCCGCTTTTGCACATCCCAGGCTTCTTCCATGCTGTGCGCAATGCCGGAACGCGCCGAGCCCAGACCGATCTTGGTCATGGCGTCCTTGAATTTCAGACGGTCTTCGGCTTTGTCGATGGCTTCGGGGGTGGCGCCAATCAACTCGACCTGGTACTTGTCGAGCACGCCGTGCCGCCACAAATCCAGCGCGCAGTTGAGCGCGGTTTGACCACCCATGGTGGGCAAGATGGCATCTGGCCGCTCTTTGGCGATGATCTTCTCGACCGTTTGCCAGGTGATGGGCTCGATGTAGGTCACATCGGCCGTGGCCGGATCGGTCATGATCGTGGCAGGATTGCTGTTGATCAAGATGACCTTGTAACCCTCTTCGCGCAGAGCCTTGCAGGCCTGCACGCCGGAGTAGTCGAATTCGCAAGCCTGACCAATGATGATCGGACCTGCGCCAATGATGAGGATGCTTTGGAGGTCGGTGCGCTTGGGCATGTTATTTACCCTCCATCAGTCGGATGAAGCGGTCAAAAAGGTAGGCAATGTCGTGCGGGCCGGGCGAAGCTTCAGGGTGCCCTTGGAAGCAAAAGGCCGGCTTGTCGGTGCGGGCCAGGCCCTGCAAGGTGCCATCAAACAGCGAGACATGGGTCGCGCGCAAGTGGGCAGGCAAAGACTTCTCGTCCACCGCAAAACCATGGTTTTGGCTGGTGATGGAGACGCGGCCGGAATCGAGGTCTTTGACCGGGTGGTTGGCGCCGTGGTGGCCAAACTTCATCTTGAAGGTCTTGGCACCGCTGGCCAAGGCCATGATTTGGTGGCCCAGGCAAATGCCGAACGTGGGGATGCCCGTCTCGATCAACTCGGCAGCGGCCGCAATCGCATAGTCACAAGGCTGTGGATCACCAGGACCGTTGGACAGGAAGATGCCATCTGGCTTGTACTGGAGCACCTGGGCAGCCGTGGTCTTGGCGGGCACCACCGTCACCTTGCAGCCGCGTGCGGCCAGCATGCGCAAGATGTTTTTCTTGACACCGAAGTCGTAGGCCACCACATGGAACCGTGGAGCAGTCTGGCTGCCGTAACCCTCACCAAGCTTCCACTCGGTTTGTGTCCAGTCGTAACTGCGGTCCACGCTGACTTTTTGCGCCAAATCGAGGCCCGCCATGTTGGGCGCGGCCTGCGCGGCGGCAATGGCCTGGTCGATCAGCCCCTGCGTCACCGACTGACCTGGGGCCAATCCGACAATCGCGCCGTTTTGGGCACCCAGGGTGCGCAAGCGGCGTGTGAGTTGGCGGGTGTCGATGTTGGCAATGGCCACGGTGCCCGCTTCCGCCAGATAAGTCGACAGGTTTTGGGTGGCGCGGAAGTTGCTGGCCAACAGCGGCAGATCCTTGATGATCAATCCTGCGGCATGGACCTGGTCGGCTTCGATGTCTTCCACGCTGACGCCATAGTTGCCGATGTGCGGGTACGTCAGTGTGACGATCTGCTGGCAGTAGCTGGGGTCGGTGAGGATTTCCTGGTAGCCGGTGATGGAGGTGTTGAACACCACTTCACCGACGGTGGAGCCTTGGGCTCCAATCGAATTGCCAATCAAGACCGTGCCGTCTGCAAGCGCCAAAATGGCGGGCGGGAAATTTCCCTGAAGAGACAAAAGCACTGGGTTCTCCGGAATGGTTCGGGTACGCCTCAGCACTCACCAGAGAGGGGATCTCTTTTTGGCTGCTTGTTCGAGGAATGGGCCTGGGATGGACTGTGGCGTACGGGTTGATGCGGGAAAGCCTCTCATTATAGCCGAGGACCGCGAGTTAACCCTGACAAGACCAGCGCAAAACCCGCTGGAAATCAGGCCTCCAAAGCTCAGGCGCCGGCCGTGGCACTGGCGTGCAGACAAATCGCTGCCGCAGTGGCCACATTCAGGGACTCTTCCCCGCCGGGCTGAGCAATGCGCACCTGATGCCGGGCCATGGCCATGAGGTCCGGACTGACACCCTGTCCTTCATGACCGAAGACCCAGGCGCTTTTGGGGTGCAGGTGCCCGGATTGCAGCAAGGTGTGCAAAAAAGGGCCTTGGTGCGAACTGGTGGTCAAAAGCGGGACTTGCAAGGTGGCCACATCGGCAGGGCTCACAGACTCGATCAGCTTCAGCCCGAAATGTGCGCCCATGCCGGCACGCAGCACTTTGGCAGACCACAGCGCCGCAGTGCCCTTGATGGCCAGCACCTGGCGGTACCCAAAGGCCGAGGCACAGCGCAAGATGGCGCCCACGTTGCCGGCATCTTGCAACCTGTCCAGCACCACGGTGCTCACATCGGGTGCAAGCTGGCTGTCCGGCTGCCAGGCCAGCACAAAGGCCACTCGGGCTGGCGACTCCAGGCCACTGAGGGCGGCAAACAAGGCATCGGGCAGGACAAACACCTGATCGGTCAGGCCGTCCCATAGAGGGCCCTGTTCTGCCCAGAGGGATTCGGTCAACACCACCTGCTGCGGGGACACCCCCCGCGCAAGCGCCGCATGGCACAGGTGGTCACCCTCCAGCCAGACCCGTCCGGCTTTGCGATAGGCCGTGCTGTCCTGTGCCAGGCGACGCCAGACCTTGACATGGGGGTTCTCGCGCGAGCTGATGGGCATCATCGCAGGCTCCTGGCCACCGGGGCAAATGTCATTCGGTGGCAATCGCTGGGGCCATGCGCTTGCAAAGCAGCCAGATGCTGCGCTGTGCCATAGCCCTTGTGCTGATCGAAACCATAGGCCGGGTGACGCAGATGCATCTGTGCACACAAGCGGTCGCGGTGCACCTTGGCCAAAATGGACGCGGCCGAAATCGCAGGAATCAGCGCATCGCCTTGCACCACCGCTTCAGCCCGCACAGCCAAAGCAGGCAAGCGGTTGCCATCCACCAGCACGAGCTTGGGCGGCAGCCGCAAAGCCTCCACGGCACGTTTCATGGCCAGCAAGGTCGCCTGCAGGATATTGAGCGCATCGATTTCTTGCACGCTCGCTTCCGCGATCGCGCAGCACAAAGACCGGGCACGGATCTCGTCAAACAGGGCCTCGCGACGTCTGGCGGTGATTTTTTTGGAGTCGTTGAGGCCACGAATCGGGTTCTGATCGTCCAGGATGACTGCGGCTGCGACCACAGGGCCGGCCAAAGGTCCCCGACCGGCTTCGTCCACCCCGGCCACCAAACCCGAGACGTCAAAAGGCAAACTCTGCTGCTCAGCGCAAAAGGACTTTTTCAATGGCATGGGTCGAAAGCTGCGCCGTATCGCGCCGCAAAGTCAGGTGCAACTGTTGAAAACGGTTCTGCAATTGGTCGACCCTGTCGGGGGCCGACAGCCAGTCCAGGCAAGCCCGCGCCAAAGCCTCGGGCCTGCATCGGTCCTGTAAAAATTCGGGCACCACAAAATCTTCACAAAGGATATTGGGCAAGCCCACCCAAGGCTGCAATTGCTTGCGCTTCATGATCTGCCAACTGAGCCAGTTCATGTGGTACCCAATCACCATGGGGCGCTTGAACAGAGCGGCCTCCAGTGTGGCTGTGCCACTGGCGATCAAGGTCACATCACAAGCGGCCAGTGCAGCATGCGACTGGCCATGCAGCAGCTGGAGGCCTGGCAGACCGCCTTGGGCATCGATCAGGGCTTGAATGCGGGGCAGCAGGCCGGTGATGGCAGGCAAGACGAACTGCAGCGATGGCTCGTGCTGCTGCATGATGCGTGCAGCCTGAACAAAGCGCGGTGTCAGCTGCTCGATCTCGGACAGACGGCTTCCGGGCAACACCGCGACCACCGCCCTGTTGGGGTCCAAGCCGAGCGTTTGGCGGGCAGCCGCACGATCGGGCGCCATCGGGATGGTTTGCGCCAAAGGGTGACCCACATAGGTCGCCGCCACCCCTTCGCGCGCCAAAAGCTCAGGTTCGAAGGGAAAAATGCACAGCATGTGGTCCACGCTGCGCCGGATCTTTTGGATGCGCTCGGGTCGCCAGGCCCAAATGGAGGGGCAGACAAAATGGGCAGTGGGAATGCCCGCAGCCTTGAGCTGGGCCTCCAG
>JAIXXW010000334.1 GCA_027490555.1 Comamonadaceae bacterium
AGCACGTTGGCACCTTCAAAACCCATTTGCGGCGCGTAGCGCGCGGGGAAGTCCTGCACATGCACCGGGGCCGAGATCACGGCGCAGGGGATGCCCTGGCGCTTGGCGATGTGGCGTTCCATCTGGGTGCCCAAAATCAGCTCGGGCTGCAAGGCGTTGATCTGGGTCTCGACTTCCAGGTAGTCGTCGGTGATCAGGGCTTCCACCCCATGGCGCTTGGCGCAGTCGCGCACTTCGCGGGCGAATTCCCGGCTGTAGGTGCCCAGACCGACCACCTCGAAGCCCATTTCCTGGCTGGCGACGCGGGCGGCGGCCACCACATGCGTGGCATCGCCAAAAATGTAGACCCGCTTGCCGGTCAGGTAGGTCGAGTCGACCGACTTGGCGTACCAGTGGGCGTGCGCGTTGTGGGGGTCTTGCGCAGGCTGAGGCAGACCGGTCAGGCTGCAGACTTCGGCGATGAAGTCGCGTGTGGCGTGGCTGCCCAGGGGCACGGTCTTGGTGTAGGGCTGGTCAAACTGGCGCTGCAGCCATTGCGCGGCGGCCAGACCGATTTCGGGGTACAGCACCACATTGAAGTCGGATTCGGCCAGCTTCTGGATGTCGGCCACGCTGGCACTCAGGGGCGCGACCACGGCGACATCCACGCCCAGCTGGTTCAAAAGCTGGGTGATTTCCTTGACGTCGTCGCGGTGGCGAAAACCCAGGGCGCTGGGGCCCAGGAGGTTGCAGCTGGGGCGGGCCTTGGCCGCCTTGTCGGGGCTGTCGGGCTTGTGCACCAGATGCCGGCACAGCTGGTAAAAAGTCTCGCTCGCGCCCCAGTTTTCCTTGCGTTGGTAAGAGGGCAGCTCCAGCGCCACCACCGGGATGCTCAGCTGCAGGGCTTGTGCCAGGCCACCCGGGTCGTCCTGGATCAGCTCGGCGGTGCACGAGGAACCCACCAGCATGGCGGCGGGCTGAAAGCGCCCCATGGCCTGGCGTGCAGCGTCTTTGAACAACTCGGCCGTGTCGCCGCCCAGATCACGCGCCTGGAACGTGGTGTAGGTCACCGGTGGGCGACGCGGCAGCCGCTCGATCATGGTGAACAGCAAATCGGCGTAGGTGTCGCCTTGCGGGGCATGCAGCACATAGTGCACGTCGGTCATGGCGGTGGCCACGCGCATCGCGCCCACATGGGGCGGTCCTTCGTAGGTCCAGAGCGTCAGTTGCATGGTGTTGTCCTGCGCTGTTCAGGCGGCCAGCTTCAGGCGGCGCTTGAGCGGGCGGCTGAACAGGCCGGCGAGGTCCGCCGCCTGTTCATAGCCCTGAATGGGGGTGAAGACCAATTCGATGGCCCATTTGGTGGTGATGCCCTGGGCCTCCAGGGGGTTGGCCAGGCCCAAACCGCAGACCACCAGATCGGGTGCGTCGGCGAGGCAACGGTCGAGCTGCAGGTCCACGTCCTGGCCTTCGCTGATGCGGGTGCCCGCAGGCAAGAGGGCCAGCTCGGCGGCCATGTGCTGGCGGTGCAAATAAGGCGTGCCCACTTCCACCAGGTGCATGCCCAGTTCGCGCTGGACAAAGCGGGCCAGCGGAATTTCGAGTTGCGAGTCGGGGAAGAAAAAGATGCGCTGGCCATGCAGGATGTCCCTTTGCACCGCCAGGGCCTTTTCGGCGCGCTGGCGAGGGGCGAGGGTGGCTTGCTCGAACACCTCGGGGGCCACGCCAAACGCGGTGGCGGCCGCCTGCAGCCAGGCGGTGGTGCCTTCCACGCCCAGCGGGAAGGGGGCGCTCAGGTGTTGCGCGCCACGCGATTGCAAAGCCCGGGCGGTGTCGGCCAGGAAAGGCTGGGCCAGCAAGAAGCGGGTGTTGGCGCCCACCGCCGGCATGGCCTGGCTGTGGCGTGGCGGGAAGAAACTCAGCTGCAAGCCCATGCGCTCGAACAGCTGGCGCATCTGGTCTTCCACCACATCGGCCAGTGTGCCAACCACCATCAGGGCGGGGGCAGTGCCGGCCTGGCTGGCGGGCAAACCCGGGACCATCGATGCCAGGCAAGCGTCTTCGCCTTGGGTGAAGGTGGTTTCGATGCCGCTGCCCGAGTAGTTGAGCACGCGCACGGCGGGGTGGTGGATGCGGTTTTGCCGCTCGGCGGCGCGTGAGAGATCGAGTTTGATGACTTCCGACGGGCAGGAGCCCACCAGAAACAGCAAGCGGATGTCGGGGCGGCGCGCCAGCAGCTGACCGACCACGCGGTCGAGTTCTTCGTGCACATCGGCCAGGCCCGCCAGGTCGCGTTCGTCGATGATGGCGGTGCCAAAGCGGGGTTCGGCAAAGATCATCACCCCGGCCGCTGACTGGATCAGGTGGGCGCAGGTGCGTGAGCCCACCACCAGGAAGAAAGCGTCCTGGATTTTGCGGTGCAGCCAGATGATGCCGGTGAGGCCGCAAAACACCTCGCGCTGGCCCCGCTCGACCAAGGGCACGACGTCGGTGCAACCTGTGCTGTCTGCGCGGATGGGGATGACGGTGCTCATGTGCTGGCCTGTGCACCCGTGTCGGGCAAAGGGGAAGAAGAGGGTTGTTTTTGCAGCCGTGCCATGCGCAGCTTGCGGATGTATTGGGCGGCGTTGATGGCGTAGCTGGCATAGGCGGCCAGGGCCAACAGCAGTTGGTCTGTGGGGCTCCAAAGGCCCTGCCACCAGACCCAGACGTAGGCGGTGTGCAGGGCCATCACGCCCATGCTGACCACGTCCTCCCAATAAAAGGCCGGGGCAAACAGGTATTGGCCGAACACCACCTTTTCCCAAATCGCACCGGTGACCATGATGGCGTAGAGCACCACGGTTTTGAGCACCACGGAGGCCAGGGCCCAATCGGTGTGTTCGCCGGTGTGCAGGCTGCGCAGCACCAGGTACAAACTGATGCCGAAAATCAGGAACTGCACCGGGGCCAGCACCCCCTGCACCAAGGTCCAGGCGGTCGCATCACGCCGGGCGCGTTGCGCTGGCGTGTACAAAACCTGGGGACTGGAAGCGGGCATGCGGGACCTTGCTGGGTGTTGGGGCGTGCAATGAATGTAAATCTGGACATACAGTGTGTCAATATAAATTGACATATTTTTGATTTATCAGGGTTTACACCAAATACAATGGCCTAGAATGCCCTCACACTTGGACGCGTGTCCTGTGGTGGCCTGCCCCCATGGGCCATTGCTTGCGACGAGCACTCCGACGCCCCCGGAGCCAGCCGCTGGTGTATCCTTACTGATGATCGGTGCTTGTCATGGCGCAATTCAACCCGGAAACTGCTCAATCCCCGCCCTCCCAGGACGGTTCGCGCCAGTCTTTGCCTGAGGCCCTGCGCCAGAGCGGGCCCATCGGCCCCCGGCTGGTGGGCGGCACCAGCTTCAGTGGCAAGTCCGGTCTGGACCTGGCGCAGATCCAGGTGCTGGCCCAGGCCTGCCTGCAAGGGCTCGATGCTGCGCGGCAGGTGGTGTTCGGCTGGCAGCGCCAAGGCCAATCGCTCGAAGACATTTATTTGCAGGGCATCACGCCCTGTGCCCGCTTGCTGGGCGATTGGTGGTGTTCGGACCGTCTGGACTTTGCCATGACGACCATCGCGTCCTCCCACCTTCAACAGCTCTTGCACGATTTCAGTGCGGAATTCCTCCAGGAGTCTCAGCAGCCGCGCCACGGTTTGAGCGTGCTGTTGATGACCGAGCCCGGTGCCCAGCACAGCCTGGGCCTGTTCATGCTCAGCGAATTTTTCAGGCGCGCAGGGTGGCTGGTGACGGTGGCGGTTCCACAGGATGTGGCGGATTTCAAACAGCTGTTCCTGTCCGACTGGTTCGATGCGGTCGGCATCTCGGTGAGCACCGACAGGCACCTGCACACCCTGGCCACCGAGTTGCCCAAACTGCGTGAGGCGTCGGACAACCTGAATTTGCATGTGTTTGTGGGCGGCCCCATGGCCTATGCCGCACCGGAGCTCCTCAAGGGGCTGGCGGCCAAGGTCTTGGCCGAAGATGCGGTGGAAACCGTGGCCTGGGTGACCCAAGCCATGCCGGTTTCGGTTTTGAAAACCACATAAATTGATGAATCGCACAAATTTGTTGAATTTACCTCCAGGTCATTCGGCTTGAATCGGATGGTTCGGCCTATACTTGTATGACAAATCAAAGTGTCTACTTCGTGATACCCAAACCCGTTTGTTCTACGACATGAAGCTTCCTTCTTTGGATTCATCGACATTCTCCCAGCTGCTGGGGGTGGTTTCCGATGTGACGCTGGTCATGAACCTGCAGGGTGTGATCGAGGACGTGTCCACCGGTCGTGACACCCTGGCCGCTTTGGGCTGTCAGTCCTGGGTGGGGCGGCGCTGGATGGACACGGTCACCAGCGAGAGCCGGATCAAGATCCAGGAAATGCTGCAATCCCAGGGCGCGCCCGAGATGATGCGCTGGCGGCATGTGAACCACATCTCGCCGGTGGGCAACGAAGTGGCTTTGCAGTATGTGGTCTTGCCTCTGGGCGGTGGTCGGCTGCTGGCCATGGGCCGCGACCTGGAAAGTCTGGCCGAGCTGCAGCGCCGCTTGGTCGAAACCCAGCAATCCATGGAGCGCGATTATTTGCGCCTGCGCCACATCGAGGCGCGTTACCGCGTGCTGTTTGACACCTCGACCGAGGCGGTGCTGATGGTGGACGCCACGACCCAGCGTGTGCTGGAGGCCAATGTGGGGGCACAGTCCCTGCTCAAGGACGCGGGCAAACGCCTGGTTGGTCGTGATGTGCGGGAATGTTTCGAAGGCGAGAGCCAAGGCGAGGTGCAGTCCTTGCTGCGCATGGCCCTGGCCACCGGCCGCATCGAGATGTGCTCGGCCCATGTGGCGGGTTTGCCCTCGGCCTTGACGGTGTCGGCCACGGTGTTCCGCCAGGAAGGCGGCGCCCAGTTTTTGGTGCGCATGGTCACCCGCGAGGCCGCGGCAGCGCCGGCGCAGGACCCCGGGTCTTCGGCGGCCTTGGGCGAAGCCATGGAGCGCTTTCCCGATGGCTGGATCCTGACCGACACCGCTGGCCTGATCAAGAGCGTGAACGAAGAGGGCATGGCCTTGCTGGGCCTGACCGCCTCCTCGCAGGTGGTGGGCCAAAGCCTGGAGCGCTGGCTGCTGCGGGGCGCGGTGGATTGGGGGGTGCTGCACACCAGTTTGCGCCAGCAGTTGCCGGTGCGCAATTTCGCCACCGAGGTGCGGACCTTGTCGGGCATGACCTTGCCGGTCGAAGTGTCTGCAGTGTCCCTGGCCCGGGCCGAGCCCATGTACGCCTTTTTTGTGCGCGACATGGACCGCCGCATGCAAAGCGGTGCGTCGATGGCACAAAGCCAGGCCAACCCCTTTGCGGAGTTGTCCCAGTTGGTCGGGCGTCGCCCGATCAAGGACATCGTGGGGGAGACGGTGGACACCATCGAGCGCATGTGCATCGAGGCCGCCTTGGCCTTGACCCACAACAACCGGGCTTCGGCAGCGGAAATGCTGGGCCTGTCCCGGCAAAGCCTGTACGTCAAGTTGCGCCGCTTCGGCATGGTGGCCGAGACGGAAGTGGACAACCCTTGAAGGGTGTCATATTTTTTTGACAAAGAGTGTCAATCCAGATTGACATTTTGAAAACTCTCTTCACAATGGGGGCATGGACACCCCACCCCTGGCCCCCGCGCCACACACCCAGGCCCTGACGTCGCCGCCGCGTCGGCCGGCTGTGCGCACGGTGGCCGAATACCTCAAGCCCATCACCTGGTTCCCGCCCATGTGGGCCTTCGCCTGTGGGGTGGTGGCCTCGGGCCAGGACCTGGCAGAACACTGGACTTTGCTGTTTTTGGGGCTGGTGCTCACCGGCCCGCTGGTGTGCGCCAGCAGCCAGGCGGTGAACGACTGGTTTGACCGGCATGTGGACGCCATCAACGAACCGAACCGCCCCATCCCTTCGGGCCGCATGCCTGGCCGTTGGGGCTTGGGCATCGCCATCGCCTGGACGGGGCTGTCCCTGGTCTGGGCCACGCTGATGGGGCCCTGGGGCTTTGCGGCTTGCGCGTTGGCGATCGCCTTGTCCTGGGCCTACAGTGCGCCGCCTGTGCGCCTGAAAAAAAACGGTTGGTGGGGCAACGCGGCCTGCGCCCTGAGTTACGAGGGCCTGGCCTGGCTCACCGGCACGGCCGTGATGCTGGGCGGGGCTTGGCCCGGCCCGCATGCGGTGGCGCTGGCGCTGCTCTACAGCGTGGGGGCGCACGGCATCATGACGCTCAACGATTTCAAGGCCATGGAGGGCGACCGGCGCATGGGCGTGGCCTCGCTGCCCGTTCAGCTCGGTGAACACGGTGCCGCTCGGGCCGCCTGTGTGTTCATGCTGGTGCCGCAGGTGATGGTGGCCTTGCTGTTGGCCAATTGGCAGCTGCCCTGGCACGCTGCAGCGGTGTTGGCCTTGGCGGCACTGCAAGGGCCCTTGATGGCGAAGTTTTTGCGCCAGCCGGTGGCGCGCGCCCTGCACCTGTCGGCCTTTGGCGTGCCCCTGTTTGTCAGCGGCATGATGGTCAGTGCCTGGGGCCTGCGCCAGATGAGCCTGTTGCAACAGACCGTGGGGGCGGCATGAACGCGCCGGTGTTTGGCTGGTTGCAGATCATCCGCCTGGGCTTGATCCAGGCCTGTCTGGGCGCGGTGGTGGTGGTGACCACCTCCACACTCAACCGCATCATGGTGGTCGAGCTGGCCTTGCCCGCCTTGTTGCCCGGCTTTTTGGTGGCCTGGCATTACGCGGTGCAGATGGTGCGTCCGCGCATGGGCTTCGGTTCCGACAAAGGGCGGCGCAGCACACCCTGGATGATGGGGGGCATGCTGGTCCTGGGCGTGGGCGGGGTGATGGCGGCATGGGCCACGGTCTGGATGGCCACCCAGCCCCTGTATGGCGCCTTGCTGGCTTGGTTGTCGTTTGGTCTGATTGGCTTGGGCGTGAGCGCCTGCGGCACCTCGCTGCTGGCCCTGATGGCCAAGCGCGTGCCCGACGAGCGCCGCGCGCCGGCGGCCACCACGGTGTGGCTGATGATGATCGTGGGTTTTGCCGTCACCGCCGGTGTGGTGGGCAAGCTGATCGACCCTTACTCCCCTGAGGTGCTGTTGCAGGTCTCGGCAGGCCTGAGCCTGATCACCGCGCTGATCACCGCGTTGTGCCTGTGGGGCCTGGAAAAAGAGGGCGAGGCGCCGTTCCAGGGCAGCACGAGTGCCAGCACCGAGCGCCTGCAAAAACAAAATTTCAAGGAAGCCTTTCAGGAGGTGTGGGCTGAGCCTGCCGCCCGCACATTCACCGTGTTTGTGTTCATGTCCATGCTGGCCTACAGCGCGCAGGACCTGATCTTGGAGCCCTTTGCCGGGGCAGTGCACGGCTTGACGCCGGGTCAGACCACGCAGTTGTCGGGCTGGCACCACATGGGGGTGCTGATCGGCATGCTGGCGGTGGCCGGCGCAGGTTCGCGCTGGGTGGCCGGTCGCCTGGGTTCGGTGCAGGCCTGGATGGTGGGTGGCTGCCTGGTGTCGGCGCTGGCCACGCTGGGTTTGGTCAGCTCGGCCTTGTTGGCCCATTCGGCCGCGCTGGTGCCGCTCAAGGCCAATGTGGTGTTTCTGGGCGTGGCCAACGGCGCTTTCTCGATCGCGGCCATCGCCACCATGATGCGCCTGGCCGCAGAAGGCGGCACCGGTCGGGAGGGCACGCGCATGGGTTTGTGGGGTGCGGCGCAGGCCGCAGCCTTTGGCTTGGGTGGTTTGCTGGGCACGGCCGCCAGCGACCTGGCCCATGCCGTGTTGGGGGAACAGCGCACAGCCTATGCGGCGGTGTTTGCCTTGCAGGCGCTGATGTTTGCGGTGTCGGCCGCAGTGGCCACGCGCCTGCGTGCCGGGGCTGCACAGTCCCGGTCTTTGCGTTTTGACAGTCCCGTCATCCTGAAAGGTGGGTCAAGCACATGAACCAGAGCGATTTTGACTTCGTCGTGGTGGGGGGCGGTCCTTCGGGCGCCACCGCCGCGCACGATTTGGTGCGACAGGGGTGGCGGGTGTTGTTGCTCGATCGCCAGGGCCGAACCAAGCCCTGCGGAGGGGCCATCCCGCCGCGCCTGATCCAGGACTTTGACATCCCGGACGAACTGCTGGTGGCCAAGGTGCGCTGCGCCCGCATGATTTCACCGACCGACAACAAAGTCGACATCCCGATCGACAACGGCTTTGTCGGCATGGTGGACCGCGACGAGTTTGACGAGTATTTGCGTGTGCGCGCCGCCCAGTCCGGTGCGGTGCGCTGCCAGGCGATTTTTGACAAACTCGAGCACGATGAGCGTGGTCAGCTGTGGGTGCACTACACCCCCGTCACGTCCAAAGAACACGCCGCCGCCGAGCACGCCCAGCCGGTCAAGGTCTCGACCCGCATGGTGGTTGGGGCCGACGGTGCACGCTCCGAGGTGGCCCGCCAGGCCATCCCCAACGCGCACAAGACCAAGTACGTGTTTGCCTACCATGAGATCATCGAATCGCCGGTGGGCCAGCCCGGCTACGACGCGGCGCGTTGCGATGTGTATTACCAAGGCGAGGTCTCGCCCGATTTTTATGGCTGGGTGTTTCCCCATGGCAAGACCATGAGCGTGGGTATGGGCAGCGCCGACAAAGGCTATTCGCTGCGCAGCGCCACCGCGCGCCTGCGCGCCATCGCCGGCCTGGCGGACGCACCCACCTTGCGCCGTGAAGGCGCGCCGATCCCGCTCAAGCCCTTGCCCCAATGGGACAACGGGCGCGACGTGGTGGTGGTGGGGGATGCGGCCGGGGTGGTGGCACCCTCGTCGGGCGAGGGCATTTACTACGCCATGGACTGCGCCAGGCGCGTGGCCCAGGCCGCGCACGAGGCTCTGAAAACCGGCAACAGCGCCTGCCTCAAGCAAGGCCGCAAGAGCTTCATGAAGCAGCATGGGCGGGTGTTCTGGATCCTGGGCGTGATGCAGTACTTCTGGTACCAGAACGACCGCCGACGCGAGAAATTTGTGAAGATCTGCGAAGACCGCGATGTGCAGCGCCTGACCTTCGAGTCCTACATGAACAAGGAGCTGGCGCGCAAGGACCCGATGGCCCATGTGCGCATCTTCTTCAAGGACATGGCGCA
>JAIXXW010000040.1 GCA_027490555.1 Comamonadaceae bacterium
GCCACGCTGCGGTTGCCGGTGTCGGGCAACTGGCGGCGCAGACGCAGCGCAATGAGTTCGTTTTCGGCGCAAATTTGGCCCAGCATGCTCACGGTCTGGCGGTCGGCATTTCGGCTGAGGGCGCCGGTGGCCTGCAGGCCCGCCATCAGCGCCACCGCCGTGATGCCCAAGGCGACCAGCACCTCGATCAAGGTGAAGCCACGTGGCCCACGGGCTGCGGGGCGGGGTTTCAAGGCCGGGCCCCTGCAGCGTCTGGTCGGCTGTGGACCTGGAATGGCCGCAAGCCATCGGTCATCACCCACAGCGTTTTGCCCAGCGGTGCTGCGCTGGTCACGGCAACCGCCTGCGCTCCGATCAGGGGCTCAGGCCCCAGGACCAAGCGGCTGTCGGGCGCGGCGCGGGTGTTGCTGTGGAGCCATTCGCGCGGCAAGCCCGGCGGCGGCAAGCCGGCAAATTCAAAGCGTGTGCCGTTGGCCTGTGTTTGCCAGACCACCGGAACGCCGTGGGCCCGGGACTGGGCACGGCCCGTTTCCAGCAAGGCGGCCAGCCGATCGGCATCGCGTTCCAGGGCGCTGTCGGCGCTGTCACGCAGCGACAGACTGACCCCCGAGGCCGCCAGCGCGATCAGGGCCAGCACCACCACAAGCTCGATCAGGGTGAAGCCCCGGATCGGGCGGGGCAGACCCTCATTGCCAGCTGCCGATGTCCGCATTGTTGCCCTCGCCACCGGCCTGACCGTCAGCGCCAAAGGACAGCACTTCCACCTCGCTGCGGATGCCGGGGTTCATGTATTGGTAGGGCCGGCCCCAGGGGTCGTTGGGCAGCTTGTCCAGATAGGGTTTCCAGTTGGCCGGCACAGGCTCGGTGGTGGGCCGCAGCACCAAGGCCCGCAAACCCTGCTCGGGCGTGGGAAACCGTTGGTTGTCCAGCTTGTACAGCTTGAGCGCCTGCATCAGGTTGCCCACGTCGGTGCGTGCGGCGGTGATGCGCGCGTCATCGGCACGGCCCAGCACATTGGGCACGATCAGTGCGGCCAGCACGCCGATGATGGCCAAAACGACCATCAGCTCGATCAGGGTGAAGCCGCGTTGGCGCGCCACGGCAGTTCGGGCGGCGGCATGCACGGCGCCATGGGGAGGAAGTGGGGAGTGGGTTTGCATGTCTTCCATCATAATCTGCCCATGTTGCGCAAGACTTCCGCCCCCAGCAGTGCCAGGCTCTGGCCGGGCGTGGTGACCGCCCTGGTCTGGTGTGCAGCGGCGGCCAGTGGGGTGTTCTGGGCGCTGCGCTGGGTGGCCGTGGACTCGGCCCAGCCTGCCTTGGCGCAGCCTGCGGGCCCGACCGTGACCGCTGCCCCGTCAGCCCCCACCTCGGCGTTTTTGAGCCGCGCCTGGGGCGTACAAGTGGCCGGGCCCGAGCCCGAGCAGAGCACCTTGCCTGCTGCGCGTCTTCAGTTGTGGGGCGTGGTCGCCGGTGCTTCCGGGCGGGGCAGTGCCCTGATCTCGGTCGACGGCCAGCCGCCGCAGGCTTTTCGGGTGGGGCAAACCGTGACCGAGGGTCTGGTGTTGCAAAGCCTGGGGCCCAAGCGGGCCCAGCTCGGTGCCAGCCCCCCCGGCCCGGCCCTGATGACCCTCAGCCTGCCGGAGACGGGCAAAACGCCTTGAATCGCCCGGCCGGCAGCTTTTTCAGGCCCGCAAAAACAAGCGGTAGACCGGGTTGTCGGTCTCTTCGGCATACGGGTAACCCAGCGTTTTGAGGAACTTGTCAAACGCCTTGTCGTCCTTGGGCGGCACCTGCAGGCCCACCAGAATGCGGCCATAGTCGGCGCCCTGGTTGCGGTAATGGAACAAGGAGATGTTCCAGCCCGGGCGCATCAGGCTCAGGAATTTCAGCAAAGCCCCCGGACGCTCGGGAAACTGAAAGCGCAGCAGGCGTTCGTCCTGCGACAGGGCCGAGTGCCCACCCACCATGTGGCGAATGTGCTCCTTGGCCAGCTCGTCGTGCGTCAGGTCGATCGCCTGGAACTGCTGTTTGTTGAACTTGGCCGTGATCTTGGCACTCTCGCCTTGGCCGTGCGTGCTCAGGCCCAGAAACACATGGGCTTTGTCCGAATCGCTCATGCGGTAGTTGAACTCGGTCACATTGCGCGGGCCGCCGGGCAGGCTGCCGATGAGCTCCAGAAAACGCTTGAAGCTGCCGCGCTCTTCGGGGATGGTGACGGCAAACAGGGCTTCTTTTTCTTCGCCCACATCGGCGCGTTCGGCCACAAAGCGCAGGCGGTCAAAGTTCATGTTGGCACCGCACAAGATGGCCGCAAAAGTCTGCCCTTTGCACTTGTTGGCGGCCACATACTGCTTGATGGCCGCCACGGCCAGAGCGCCCGCCGGCTCCACAATCGAGCGCGTGTCGACAAACACATCCTTGATCGCCGCGCACACCGCGTCGGTGTCCACCGTCATGTAGGCGTCCACCAGATGGCTGGCCACGCGGAAGGTTTCTTCACCCACCAGCTTGACGGCCGTGCCGTCTGAAAACAGGCCCACATCGGGCAATGTCACGCGCTGCTTGGCCTTCACCGACTGGATCATGGCGTTGGAGTCGTTCATTTGCACCCCGATCACCTGGACCCCGGGGCGCACCGCCTTGATGTAGTTGGCCACGCCACTGATGAGACCGCCACCACCGATGGCCACAAACACCGCGTCGAGGGGGCCCTGGTGCTGGCGCAGCATTTCCATGGCGATGGTGCCCTGGCCGGCGATCACGTCCGGGTCGTCAAAAGGGTGCACAAACGTCAAGCCCTGCTTCTTTTGCAAGGCCAGCGAATGTTGGTAGGCGTCCGAGTAGCTGTCGCCAAACAGCACCACCTCGCCACCCAGGGCCTTGACGGCCTCGATCTTCACCTGGGGCGTGGTGGTCGGCATGACGATCACCGCCCGCGTGCCCAGTCGGCTGGCGCCCAGGGCCACGCCCTGGGCATGGTTGCCGGCCGAAGCGCAAATCACCCCCTTTTTGAGCTGCTCGGGGCTCAGCTGGGCCATCTTGTTGTAGGCCCCACGCAGCTTGAAGCTGAACACGGGTTGTTGGTCTTCACGCTTGAGCAAGACCTGGTTGCCCAGGCGGCGCGACAGGTTTTTGGCGGGTTCGAGGGCCGATTCGGTGGCCACGTCATAGACCTTGGCATTCAGGATCTTGATCAGGTAATCGGCGGGGTTCAGGTGTGGCTTGCTCATGTCCTGTGCG
Source organism: Comamonadaceae bacterium (assembly GCA_027490555.1). Lineage (GTDB taxonomy): Bacteria > Pseudomonadota > Gammaproteobacteria > Burkholderiales > Burkholderiaceae_C > Limnohabitans_A. Next base: position 3,244 of record JAIXXW010000040.1, read on the forward strand.
ATGCCGGCGGGGCCGCATCGCCAAAAAAGTGTGGGCTTGATGATAACGGCCCAAAAAAAATGCCCCAAGTCTTGCGACTTGGGGCAAATCCACCTTTTCAGAGGGTGGAGGAGACAAAGGGTGCGGGCCAAAAAAGCACGCTTGTTCGCAATTGTAGGCGTGAATTGTTGCAACGCAGCAGATTTGGCGATGCCAGGCGAAAAAATTTTGCGCCAGGGTTGCCCAGCGGCGTTGTCCCCTGCAGGCCAGGCCCAGGCATGCGGGCTGGTTTGATTAAGATCGCTGGGTACAGGCGACACCTGCTGGCGCCATCCAACCTGAGGAACCCCACATGGAATGCACAGTCACCTGGACCGGCGCTGCCGGCACCCGCTCCGCCATGGGCTTTTTGGCCGAGACCGGCTCGGGCCATATGCTCGCCATGGACGGCGCGCCAGATGCCGCCAAGCCCGAAAATGGCGGCCAAAATCTGGCCCCACGCCCCATGGAGATGCTCCTGGCCGGCACCGGCGGCTGCACCGCCTATGACGTGGTGCTGATCCTCAAGCGCGGTCGCCACGATGTGCGCGGCTGCAGCGTCCAGATCCGCAGCGAACGCGCCGAGACCGACCCCAAAGTCTTCACCCGCATCCGCATGCATTTCACCGTCACGGGCAAAGCGGTGCCGCCCAGCGCGGTCGAGCGTGCCATCGCCATGAGCCATGACAAGTACTGCTCTGCCAGCATCATGCTGGGCAAAACTGCGGAGATCACCACCAGTTTTGAAGTGAAGGAAGTGGCCTGAAGGCCTGAGCCTGGACAGCGGTCCAGGCACTTGTGCCGGTGCCCAGGCCGGTCCTCACACCCGGTGCGCCACCGTGGTCATCACCTTGGCCGCCACCTGCATCAGGGACTTGACCGGGACGGGCAGTGGCACCGCTCCGGCCTCTTGGGCCATCTGCGCGTGGGCCATTTCGTCGGCTTTCATGGCCTGCACAATGGCGCGCGACGCGGTGTCGGCTGCGGGCAGCGCATCCATGTGGCTTTGCAGGTGCGCCTCGACCTGCCGCTCGGTCTCGACGACAAAACCCAGACTCACCCGGTCGCCGCCCACCTTGCCGGCTGCAAAGCCGATGGCAAAAGCCCCGGCGTACCAAACGGGGTTGAGCAGGGAGGGGCGGTCATTCAGCGCATGCAGCCTTTGCCGGGTCCAGGCCAAATGGTCGGTCTCTTCGCGGCTGGCCTCGGTCAGCTTCGCACGCAGTGCCGGGTTTTGGCAGGCCAGCGCCTGCCCGGTGTAAAGCGCCTGGGCGCAGACCTCGCCCACATGGTTGACGCGCATGAGTGCGCCAGACAAGCGGCGTTCTGCCTCGCTCAGCGTCAATTCGGCCACGCCAGCAGCGGGGTTGCTGCGGCTGGCGCGGGGCTCGGCCCACAAGGTGCGCAAGGCACTGTCGGCGGCTTGAATCCATGCGTTCATCATGCTTGGAGTTTACCCAGCCCGCGGGTGGGGTGCTGTCGACGCCTCTCAAGGCCCTGACCATGGGGGTCTGGGCGGGAAATTTTTCAAGTTATCGATTCAATACTTGATGGAAGTCATTGAATTGATTGGCAAAAAATCAGCAAAGCGATGCCGCTCTCAGGGTAAAACCTAGTCCTTGTTGCATGTCAGCAACAAAAAGCCCCTATCTTTGGTGAATGTCTTGGCGAAGTCATGGACGTCTGGTGGAATACACACAACTTCCTGAATTGGAGGTTGGCTCAGGGTCTCGAAGGGTGAACAACACCTACCTGATTTGGGCCCTTTATTAACCTTGGAGAAACTTGCAATGAAAAAAACTCTGATTGCTCTGGCTGCTCTGGCCGCCGCAGGCACCGCTTTCGCTCAGTCTTCTGTGACCCTGTCGGGTTCTATCAACGTCGGCGTGATGGACACTGGTGCTGCAAATGCACGTGCAGTGGTCAGCCACCTGGGCAACGGCGCCAACGCCATCAACATCAACAGCGTTGAAGACCTGGGCGGCGGTCTGCGCGGTGGCTTTACTGGTCAGATCCGTTTCAACGCTGCTTCTGGTGACATGAACAGCACCAACGGTGGTGGTACTGCTCTGTTCCATGCAGCCAACGCTTACATTAGCGGTGGTTTCGGTACCATCCGCGCAGGTAAGATCATCGAAGCTTCTACCTGCGGTCTTGATCCTTGGGCTTGCCGTGGTGGCGCTGCCCTGCAAGCAGGTGTTGGCATCGCTAACCAGGCAAACGTGAGTGGCCTCACTGCTGCTGGCACCCAAGCCAACTCGGTCAGCTACACCACCACCAACTTCAACGGTTTTAGCGCCAGCTACCAGACCACTTTGTCTGACCGAGTCAATGAGCGCCAAGTCCTGAGCCTGAACTACGCCAAGGGTCCTCTGACACTGCTGGCTATGGATGTTAAGTCCAGCGGTACTAACGTTGCCACAGAAAGCGTTGGTTCAAACACTGCCGCTGGTAGCGGCGGTGACAGCAGCAAGCACACTGCCGTCGGCGGTAGCTACAACTTCGGCGTAGCCACCATCAGCGTTGTGAACTCTGTTTCCAAGAGCAACGCTGTTGCTGCATTGAACAAAGATGTTGTCTCCGTTGGCCTGACCGCACCTATGGGCGCTTACACTCTGCTGGCTGGCTACAACAAGGACAGCAAAGCAGCTGCTGACAAGGACACCCTGATCTCTGCTGGCGTGAACTACGCTCTGAGCAAGCGCACCACCCTGGGCGCTGACGTGTTCAAGAACGAAGCCCTGACCACCTCCGCTGGCAAGGCTGGTACTGGTTTCGTGATCCGCGTTGGTCACACCTTCTAATCCCTGGCTGTCGTAAGACAGCTTGAGATCTAGATATCAAAACCCACCGTGGCAACACGGTGGGTTTTTTATTGCCTGCGCTTGCTGGCGCAGTCATCAAACACGCATACAAGGGAAAACACTTGTGCATTGTGCAAATGAACACTGATAAATTGCTTCTGTCATCAACCAAATCAATGGAGACAACATGTCAGGCGCAAACGATCCGCAACAACAATTGGAAGAACTGCTCGCGGCGCAAAGAGAATTGGAAGAACAGATCAAGACACAGCGTGAAGTTGCACGGCAAGCAGCACTGGACACAATCAAGCGTCTGTATGAGTCACACGCATTTGAGTACAAAGATGTGAAGGACTTCATCAAAGCCACAGCAGCAAGAAAAACTGCACCGCGCAAGACAGCTTCCAAGCGTAGCAAGCGCAACACCTGACACGGTTGCAGGAACTCACAAAGAAAAACAGCGTCACGATGTGTGAACGCTGTTTTTTTATGTCTGCACAGTCAGTGCGTGCGCGGGATTTGTGATGCTTTGACTAAATTCTGCTGTGCTTTCTGCAATGACTGCCGCGCTTTGAGTTGTTTTGCTTGCTGTGTGAGTTGCTTGGCGCGGTCGCTCATGCTTTTGACCTGAAGTTCTTGTGGTGAAAGTGTCTTGGTTTGTTCGTCAATGACGGTTTCGTTTGTCAATTGCGTCAATGACAAGATGTTTTCAGCATCGTAGATTCTGGCGAGCATGGCTTTGGCAGATATGAAGGTGTCAGCGGTGATCGTTGTTCGTGCTTTGTGTGTGGTGTTGCGTGTGACAACACGAACGGTGGCGATGAAGGTGTGTAGTGGGTGAGCAATCTCGCTGATCTTCATGCAAGTATTTATCGTGAGCATCAAGTGTGGTCACTGCGCTAGCAAAAATAACATCTGCTAGCGCAGTGCAACGGATCATTTGGTGAATCCGTCACGCAATTTCAGTCCAGCACTCTCAAGCATGGCGTCCAGTTCACCAGCAAGCGTTGCAGTCTTGATGAGTTCAAGCGTTTTGATGAGGTCGTCGGCATTGGCAAGCTCAATAGTGGGCTTGTTTTTGCCACTGACATCAATGACTTTGCTGCCGTACTTGATCTGCACACAAATTTTCCCGTTATCACTGGTGAAAAACCACGGACGAATGCGTTTGGGCAATTCAATGCGTTTGATTTCACCAGTGTCACGATCACGCACGGAACGCAAATGCATGGGAGCGAAATGGACACCGTCTTTTCTGGCAGCAACAAGTTGAATTTGTTCGTGCAGTTTGGCAACCAATTTATTTCGACGCAATTGAACAGCGGGAATTTGCGTGGGGCGCTTGGACGAAACGAATTTCAGTGCAGCAAGTGATTGAGTCATTTGGACATCTCCAGTGAAGTCATTGAACATGTACGCAAATATATTTCCGCGACAACGGAATTACGACCGAAGCGGATTTGGTTTTGTTGCTCAATCATTTAGTTATGAATAAATACCGACAAGTGAGCAAAAAAAAGAAGATCAATTCATAGTGTGGTTGCTGGAGATGTGTGGGATATGTGTATGTGATTGATGTTCATCTTGAAGATGTGTTGCGCTTCGCTTACACATCTGTGAACTTCATTCGCTTCGCTCATTCGTTCACCCATTTCTTCAATTCAAGTTGATCTCATATGTGATAAGTGGAAGTGAGAAATGAATTTCTTGAAGAATTACTATATGTGTAAGACATTTTTCATGTCGTACACGGCGCAGCATGGGTGGTGAGCATGACAGCACAAACGATCAAGCTGGTGGTCAGTGACAGCGTTCTGTCTGCACTGAAACGGGCAATGCCAAAAACCAACAAAGCCGAACTGGCACTGAAAAAGTACGCCTGTGTGCTTGAAAGACATGTGGAACAGTCATTGATGTACATGGATGACAACATGTACAAATTCTTCAAGCACTTTTATGTCAGTACACACGCATTGTCACTGGAAGTAGGGCAGTTTGTAATTGATGGTCGTCGTCAGTATTTGGACAAATGGCTGGAGAGAAATGGGTTGAACTTATTTCGTGTGGTTACGCCAGGACTCAAGGGAGGTGACTTTTCAACAATTACACTGACACAGCATGTCAGCATGTCTGATGCAATGGACATCAAGCAATTGCAGAAAAAGACAATTGATGAACTGGATGCATTGCTCAACGACAAGTCACTAACGGACACGGATTTCTTCTACAAACTGTTCCCAGACTTTGAGCCAGGCGCAATGACTATGGCGCAATTGCGGCGCGAATACGACTTGTGTCCTGTAGATGTCAAATCGCTCAAGCAATTCATCGTGTTCTTGACCAAAAAAGCGAACAGGATGGATGTAGTCAAGCGGCAGATGCTGATTCGTCAAGCGAAATCAATCGTCAGAATTGCCGAAGCGGGGAACGGCACATTGCCAATGAAGAAAAATCCCAGTCATTTCGGACGCACTTACTACACGGGCAGACTCAATGTGCAGTCCATGCACAAGATACTCAGACATGCGATGCTTAGTGACTGTTACGAATACGACATCAGATCCAGTGTGGTGGCATGGAAGTTGGGATTTGCTTGGTACATCTGTGACAAGAACGGAATTTCACCTGCAAAATTCAACAAAACATTTAATACATGTCTGACTTATCTGGGTGACAAAAAGACATTCAGGGAAACGGTCAGGCAAAAGACATTCGGCAACAATAAAACCATCTCCAATGAGCTGCAGATGGATGCCATCAAGCAAGCATTGACTGCAATCAGTTTCGGAGCACGCAAGCACAAGCAAGGATGGATTGACCAAAGCGGCAAAGCATTCAATCCAGCGATTGTTTCAATCATCAAGGACAACACGGCACGGATGAACTTTTATGCATGTCAAGAAGCGGTGTCGTACATGGACGAAAACAAGTTGATGGATGAAATAATCACGGAGTACGCAAAGGAAAACGAACCAGCATTGCTTAACGACACTGAATTGCAGACAGCATCAGGACGCATCAGTGGTAGCAAATTGATGTCGTATCTATACCAACAGTCCGAAACAATCGCTATGGACATTGTTCGGCGTGAAGTAGTGGCTGTGTACAAAAAGATTCTAGCGAATGTGCATGACGCCATCTACATTGACGCAAAACTGCACAGCGCAGACAAGAGACGCATTGAAAAAGTGATGCGGCGTGAAACGGGATTGCAGTTCTGGTATCTGGATGAAGAAAAGATAGAGGGCTACAAAGGAATTTCTGACGAGGTGCGTCAAGATGAACTGGCGCACAAGTTGTTCATCCAGCAGCAAGAGCAATTGGCAAAGGGTCACAAGTCAGTATTTTCGTCACCGTTGTAAAAGGGCGACGAAATCCGTTGTACTGCGCTAGCAACGTCAGCAGCGCACTGCACAAGCACACGCACACAATGCGCTAGGATCTGCTAAATCCAGCTGTATTGCGTTTTTTCACGCTGTGCATGTCTGACATGCTGAGCAAAAAATAAACGCTTATCGCTGAATTAATTGCGTCAAGGACCAAATGATTTCACACTTATATTTGATTCTTCAAAAAGGCAATACATTCGTGCGAATTTCTGCTGAATTTCTTCGGTTGTCCATCTGTTTGTTTGGTAGCACACTTGCTATGAATAAATATTCATGTGCAAGGAGCAACAAACATGACGCAAGCAAAGGTACTGACGCAAGAAGAAGTAGAGCGTGTCTTGTGCTATCTCGGCAAGAAGCAACACGCCATGAGAAACCAAGCCATGTTTTTGCTCACACACGGATGTGGCGTAAGAATCAAAGAACTGGTCAGCATTCGCATCTGTGATGTATTGGATCGCAATGGGCAGATCAATGCCGAAGTACACCTGAACCGCAATCAGACCAAGGGCGACAGAGGGCGCACTGTGTATCTGTCAGACAAGATGCGTAGCGTCATCAGGAACTACCTGTGTGAACGCTTCGGATTACAGGATTTGCTTGCAGTGACACTGACGGACACGACAAGGGCATTATTTGCGAATCAGAAAAATCCCAATCGCGGGTTCTCGGCATCAACTGGTTGCCAGATGTTTCACTACTGGTACAAAGATTGCGGCATTCAACACGGTAGCAGCCACAGCGGCCGCAGGTCATTCATCACGAATTTGGCTAACAAAGGCGTGTCCATTCATGTGCTGAAAGAATTGGCAGGTCACAGGTCCATCGCTGTCACTGAAAAGTACATTGCACGGAACCCAGCTGTTTTGCATGCCAGTGTGAACATGCTGTGAGCATGTCACTTGCGTTTGCGTTGCAGCATGGAGATGTTCATCTCGCCAGAAAGTTGTGATGCATAAAACTGCTCAATCATCTTGACCGATGTTCTGGCATTTCGTGCGAGTGTCAGCAGATCAATCCCGTCACCATAGAGCAAACGGAATGTGATTGCGGAGTGTCGCAAGCTGTACAGGCTGCGATCTTGTCCGTGAGCACCTTTTTTGAGTCCTGTTTCGGCAAGCACCCAGTTGAAGAAGAAACTCAAAACCCAATGTGCGTAGTTGCGGTCACGCAAACTGGGCATGAAGATATAGTCATCGGGCTTGGCAAGTTTCTTGGGCTTGTAATGTTCAACGATGGACTTGTAAACAGTGACCGCAGGACGCAAAGTTGCGATGGGACTAGAGTGGCTTTTGGTCTCGGGCAGTGTCAATCGCAAATAAGTGTGTCCATCTTTCTGTGCGATCTCAATGTGTTTGTGCTTGAGCGTCTTCAAATCACTGGGACGGATGAAACTGTTGACCATGAAACGGATCGCCCACTGCAGATCAACGGGCATGGTGTTCTCGGCAGTGCGTAATCTGTAGTGCTTTCTGAGATCAGAGTATTCGGGATGAACTTTTCCCGTCAATCTTCTAGCGCAACGGTTGATCTTCCAGTATTCATTAGGTGTGAACGATCCTCGTGACACCGTTTTCACTTTGACTTTCGGGAAAGCTGGAATTTTTTCCAGCATGTTCAGTGCGCTTGCCAGATTGAAGACCTTTTTGATGATGACCAGATACTGACTGATGGTGATGGTGGAAAATTTCTCGCTGATTTCGTGCGTGAATTTAAGCATCTGAGCGTAGTCAATCGCTTTGATGTCCATCGCTCCCCATCTGGGTAAAAGATGAGAATCCAATCGGTTGCGAAGAACTTGCAGACTTCCCTTTGTGTATTCACCACGCTTGACCCGTGCTTGCTCGTTTGCGTACATGCGTGCAGCAAGTGCGCCAAATGTCGTGCGTGAATTTCCCGTTATTGCTGCAGATTCGGTCCGAGTAAACAAGTTCACATCGGGTACAACATTTGCTGCCATCAATTGCTCGTAAAAGATGCGAGCAAATATCAATGCAGAACGCTTGGACTGTGACTTCGTGGTCTTACGAAATGTTTTTCCGTTGTGCCAACATCTGACTTGCCAGAACTTGCTCGCTTGGATCCGAAAAATGGCGAGTTTTTCTGGGTAGCCTGGGACTGAGATGATGGATTCGGGAATCGGTACTGTGCGTTCACGCTTTTGCGTTCGCATCTGTGCATCGTTGCTTGCATGTGATGAAAAAAATGTCATGCATCTAGCGTACTGTTGTATGGGCGCAGGCTCAATTTCTGTTTGCTGCGCTGAAATTTTCATGCAGATGTGCGCTGCCGAATTGATTCCAGAAATTCCCGTCAGCACCACTCAGAAAAAATGGCGCTGCTGATGTTGTAAAAGTTGCACGGTCAATTCCGTACAAATCTCACACGCAATGATTCGGAAATGTTGCGGAACCTTCGCTGCAACTTCGCGGAACTCTCTGTGAAAAGTCTTTCATTGTTGCTCTGGCTGCTCTGGCCGCCGCAGGCACCGCTTTCGCACAATCCACCGCCACCATTTCTGGCTCGATCAACGTCGGCGTGATGGACACTGGCGCTGCTGGTTCTGCAGCCACTGTTTCCAGTTTGGGTGGTGGTGCCAACGCCATCAACATCGTGACTGCTGAAGACCTGGGCGGCGGTCTGCGCGGTGGTTTTGACAGCCAAATGCGTTTCAATGCAGCCACCGGTGACCGCAACTCCGCAGGCACAGGCAACGCCCTGTTCCACGGTGCCAACGTGTACCTGAGCGGTGGTTTCGGTACTGTTCGCATGGGTAAGATCATCGAAGCCAACAACTGCGGCTTTGACCCATGGGCTTGCACAGGCGGTGCCGGCATGGCCGCTGGTGCATCGGGCACCTTGTCTCACCTGATCGCTGCTGGCACCATTGCCAACTCCGTCAGCTACGCTACGCCCACCATCAATGGTTTCAACGCCAGCTTCCACACTTCGGTGTCTTCTCGCACCAACGAGCGCAATGTTTTGGCCTTGAACTATGCAAATGGTCCTTTGACTGCTCAGTTCCTGCAATCTAAGAACAGCGCCAACACAGCTGGTGATGCACTGACTTCCACCTCTGCAGTCCTGGGTACTAATCAAACTAACATCTTCACTGCTCTGCCGTTGACCGGTGTGACCAACAACGGCGGTATCACCGATGCCAAGGCCAAAGGCACTTCGATCGGTGTCAGCTATAACTTCGGTTTCGCGCGTCTGAACCTGGTCAATGCCAAAACAGACAATGCTTCTGGTGTGACCACAGCTGACATCACTTCCATCAGCGGCAGCGTGCCCATGGGCGCTTACACCATCTTGGCTGGTTACAACAAAGCCAAGACAGGTACAGGCTACACTGCTACTGCTGCTAACGACACCAAGTTCGCTATTGGCGCCAACTATGCTCTGAGCAAGCGTACCACCCTGGGCGCTGACATGTTCAAGCAAGAACAAGCTGGTGGCAGCTCCGGTTTCGTGGTCCGCGCTCGCCACACTTTCTAATCCCCCGCTGGCGCAAGCCAGTTGAGATCTAGAAAACAAAAAAACCCACCGTGGCAACGCGGTGGGTTTTTTCATGGTGGATGCTGTCTCAGCAGAGACTCCCTGGGCCGAACACAAGGGATTACACGGTGACAGCTCCGGCTGGGCGCTGATAAATTCTGGGCATATTCAGGAAGCCGTCCATGCCCCATTCTGTTGTTGATGTTCGCCCCCGATCCACTTTGGCCGCCTGGGGCATGTCCCTGGCGGGTCTGCTGTTGTTGGCCGGTTGCGCCAGCGTTCCCAAGGAGTTACCACCCCCGAAAGTGGCCTGCCCTGAGGGGGTACCAGCGGGAACACAGTGTTTGCGGAGCCAAGATTCTGCGGGCTCACATTTTTTGATCGCTACCCCCGCCAAATGGAGCGGTGTGCTGGTGGTGCATGCCCACGGCGGGCCTGCTCTGGGCGAGCCCAAGGCCTCGCGGGCCGACGAGGACATCAAGCGTTGGGCCATCACCTTGAGCGAAGGCCATGCATGGGCCGGTTCGGTGTTCAGACAAGGCGGGTTCGCCGTGACCACCGCCGCCGAGGACACCGAGCGGGTCCGGCGCATTTTTGTGGACCATGTGGCCAAGCCCCAAAAGACCTTGCTGCACGGGCAGTCCTGGGGGGCCATGGTGGCCACACGGGCGGCCGAGCTGTACCCCAAATCCTGGGATGGCATCTTGCTCACCAGCGGCGTGGTGGCCGGGCCCACCAGCTACGATTTCCGCCTGGATCTGCGTGCGATCTACCAGCACCTGTGCCGCAACCACCCCCGGCCCGATGAGCCGCAGTACCCCCTGTCCTTGGGTTTGCCCGCCGGCAGCACATTGACCCCTGCCGAACTCGCCAACCGGGCCAACGCCTGTTTAGGCTTGCGTAAACCCGCCGCACAACGCACGCCCGAGGAAGCCCAGAAAATCAAGACCATCGTCGATGTCCTGAAAATCCCCGAGAGCTCGATCGTCAGCCACCTCAACTGGGGCACCTTCACCTTGCGCGATGTGGTGGAAAAAAGCGGGGGGGCCAGCCCTTTTGGCAATGACGGCGTCCAGTACAGCGGCTCCTCCAACGATGCGGCCTTGAACGCCGAAGTGTTGCGCTTCAAGGCCGACGCCAAGGCCCGCGCGCGGTTTGACGCCGATGTGAACCATCAGGGACGGTTCAAGGTGCCGGTCTTGACCACCCACGGCATTGGCGATTCCACTGTCTTTGTTGAGGGCAGCGACACGCTGCGCCAACGCATGGCAGCGTCTGGCAACGGTGCGCGCTTGGTGCAAACCTATGTGAATTCCTCTCAGCATAGCTATCTGGGCGATCCGATTTATCCACCGCTGTTTGAGGCGCTCTTGGCATGGGTGAACCAGGGCACCCAACCCACACCTGCCGGCATTGCCGCAAGATGTGTGGCCTTGCGGCCTGCGCAAGCGGCCGAGTGCCGGTTTGACACCTCTTACACGCCTCGGCCGCTGGCCAGCCGTATCGCGCCGCGCTGAACGAGGGCGGCAATCTTGAGCAGTTCCCCAGCGCCATGAGCTTGGCGCTGGCAGGGGCGTCCTATACTTCGCGCTTGTCCAGCGGGTACGTTGGCATCAGGCGCTGCGTCAGCGCGTCACAGAGACTGTTGCAATGTTTATGGAACCCAGCCACCCCGTCAATCCCAGAGATCCTTCAGGCGCTTTGGCCGCTGCCAAAGAAACTGGCCGTACCAACGACCCAGCACGCACCATGGCCGAGATCTTGGCCGTGGCAACGCACGAGTTTGCCGACAAGGGGCTCACGGGGGCGAGGATCGACGCGATTGCGGCAGCCACCCGCACCAGCAAGCGCATGATCTATTACTACTTCGGCAGCAAGGACGGGCTTTACCTGGCTGTGCTCGAAGAGGCTTACCGCCGCATGCGCGCCATAGAGTCAGGCCTGCACTTGGGTGATCTGCCGCCGCTGGCGGCGTTGCAAAAATTGGTCGAGTTCACGTACGACCACCACCGCGACAACGAGGACTTTATCCGCTTGGTGATGAACGAAAACATCCAACGCGGCGATTACCTGCGTCAAAGCAGTAACATTCAGCAGCTCAACTCCACGGCCATTCGCGCTGTGCGCGATGTGTACGAACGCGGGGTGCAGGACGGCGTCTTTCGCCCAGGGCTGGAGCCTGTGGACATCCACTCGGCCATTTCGGCCTTCACGTTTTTCAACGTGTCCAACCGCCACACCTTTGGTGTGATTTTTCAGGACAAAGCCAGCCCCACCAAGGCCCAGACCCTCAAGCGTGAGCATGTGGTCGAACTGATCCTGCGCTTTGTCAGCCATTCCATTTCGGCATAACAGCTGGTCCGCCAAGGCGCCAAAACATAGGGTAATCACCAGTCCCCAAAAAACTAACCAGTTCGTACATTACTGGGAGTCCTGAACGGGAGACGCGTGTTGGTTCAAAAATTCATCGATGGTTTTTGCAAAGTCCTGAGCGTTGCCATCGCCTTGTTTCTGGCCGTGATGGTGGTGTTGGTGTTTGGCAATGTGGTCATGCGCTACGGGTTCAACTCGGGCATCACCTTGTCGGAAGAACTCTCGCGCTGGTTGTTCGTCTGGATGACCTTCATGGGCGCGGTGATTGCCCTGAGGGAGCATGGGCACCTGGGCACCGACATGTTGCTGAGCCGTTTGGGCCCGGTGGGCAAAAAGTGTTGCTTGGGTTTGTCTTATCTGACCATGCTGTTCATCTGCTGGCTGCTGTTCAAGGGGGCCTACCAACAAACCGTCATCAACCTGGGCAGCACCAGTGCGGTGATGGAAGTGTCTATGGCATGGGTGTATGCCCCTGGCGTGGTGTTTGCAGTCATGGGCGGGTTGATCTTGGTGAGCGACTTGTTTCGCCTGCTGACCGGTCAAGTGCACGATGAAGACCTGGTCATGGTGCAGGAGTCCGAATCGGCGCCACACACCAGCCACGGCAAAGACTGAAGGCACAGGGCACGCACATGACGATCGCTGTTTTTATTTTTTCTTTGCTGGGTGCCATGGCCATTGGTATCCCCATCGCGTTTGCGCTGATGGTTTGCGGCGTGGCGCTGATGTGGCATCTGAACATGTTCGATGCCCAGATCCTCGCGCAAAATCTGCTCGAAGGCGCCAACAGCTTCCCTTTGCTGGCCGTACCTTTTTTCATGCTGGCCGGCGAGATCATGAACGCAGGCGGTTTGTCACGCCGCATCGTGAACTTTGCGATGGCCTGTGTGGGCCACATCAAAGGCGGTCTCGGCTATGTGACCATCATGGCGGCTGTGATCATGGCGGCCTTGTCCGGTTCGGCCGTGGCCGATGCTGCGGCCCTGTCAGCCCTGCTTTTGCCGATGATGGTGGCCGCTGGCCATGACCGGGCGCGCACGGCGGGCTTGATTGCCTCTGCCAGCATCATCGCCCCGGTCATTCCTCCCAGCATCGGGTTCGTGATCTTTGGCGTGGCGGGCAATGTGTCCATCTCCAAGTTGTTCATGGCGGGCATCGTGCCCGGCATCATGTTGGGTGCCGCGCTGTGGCTCACCTGGTGGTGGTTGGCACGGCGTGAAATGGTGCAGGTGCCGCCGCGCAAATCCATGGGCGAGGTCCTGGTGGCCATGCGCGACGCCACTTGGGCGTTGGTCATGCCACTCATCGTGGTGTTTGGCCTGAAGTTCGGTGTGTTCACCCCCACCGAAGCAGCGGTGGTGGCGGCAGTCTATGCCTTGTTCATCTCCACCTGCGTTTACCGCGAACTGGGGCTCAAAGATCTGTACCCCTTGTTTGTCAGCTCGGCCAAAACCAGCGCGGTGGTGATGTTCTTGGTGGCGGCCGCCATGGTGTCGGCCTGGCTCATCACCGTGGCCAACTTGCCTGCACAGTTGATCGAGATCTTGCAGCCCCTGCTCGACAGCCCCCGTTTGCTCATGTTCACCATCATGGTGATCATCATTGTGGTGGGCACCGCGCTCGATATGACGCCTACCATTTTGTTGTTGACCCCGGTGCTCATGCCCGTAGTCAAGGCGGCAGGCATTGACCCGGTTTATTTCGGGGTGCTGTTCATCATCAATTGTGCGATCGGCCTGATCACGCCGCCCGTGGGCACGGTGCTCAACGCGGTGGCCGGTGTTGGAAAAATCAGCATGGACGAAGTCACCCGAGGCGTGTTGCCATTCATGATCGCCCAATTCGGCTTGATGTTTGCGTTGGTTCTCTTTCCCGCTTTGGTCATGGTGCCAGCGCGCTGGTTCTACTGATTTCTCGGGCGTCGTCTGACCGGGTACGCCAGACGACAAGCCCCACACATGACGAGCGTACGTCCGATTCACCTTTATTTTGGAGACATCTCATGAAACGTGTATTCATCAAGTCCTTGATCGCGACCGTGGCTTTGGCGGCTGTGGGTGTGGCTTCGGCGCAGGACAAAACCATCAAGTTCGCCAACCAGAATGCGGCGGGTCACCCCATCGTTCAGGGCATGGAGAAGTTCAAGGAAATCGTCGAGAAAAACTCGGGCGGCAAGATCAAAGTCAACATCTTCCCTGGTGGCGCACTGGGCAGTGACCAGGCCAACGTGTCGGCCCTGCAAGGCGGGACGCTGGAAATGGCGTCCATGAACTCTGGCATCTTTGCTTCGCAAGTGCGTGAATTTTCGGTGTTTGACTTCCCCTTCATGTTCGCCAGTGGCCAAGAAGCCGATGTGGTCGTGGACGGTGCTTTTGGCAAAAAAATGCATGCCCGACTGGAAGAAAAAGGCCTGGTGGGTCTGGGCTTTTATGAACTGGGCTTTCGCCACTTGACCAACAGCCGTCGCGCCATCAACAAGGTGTCTGAAATCGAAGGCCTGAAACTGCGCGTGATCCCCAACCCGATCAACGTGGACTGGGTCAAGGCCCTGGGTGCCAACCCCACCCCGTTGCCATTCCCCGAGCTGTACGCTGCGCTTGAACAAAAAGCCGTGGACGGCCAGGAAAATCCAGTGGCCACCATCAACGGCGCCAAACTTTTTGAAGTGCAAAAACACCTGGCCTTGACCGGTCACCAATACAACCCCCAGTCGGTCGTGATGAGCAAAAAGTTTTGGGACACCTTGTCAGCCGCTGAAAAGAAAATCGTCAGCGACGCGGTTGCAGAGTCCTCCAAGTTTCAGCGCACCCAGGCACGGGCACAAGAGGCCAGTTTGTTGGAGAACCTGAAGAAAAACGGCATGCAAGTGACCAGCTTGCCAGCTGCAGAAGTGGCCATTTTGCGCGACAAGATGAAGCCCGTGATTGCCAAGCATGGCGAGGCGATTGCCGCTACCGTGACCGAGTTGCAGGCCGAGCTGGCCAAGCTTCGCAAGTGAAGGCGCCATCCATGGCCGAGCGCAAGCAGGCCATGGATTTTTCTCTGAACGGCATTCGCTCACCAGGCTTCACTTCGCACCATGATCAACGGCCATACCGAACTCATCGCCCACATTGGCTATCCAACGCACACCTTCAAATCACCGATGATTTATAACCCGTACTTCAACGAGGCGGGCATCAATGCGGTGGTGGTGCCCATGGCTTGCAAGCCAGAGAACTACGGCGCATTCTTGAAGTCGATGTTCATGCTGGAGAACATTCGGGGCGCGCTGATCACCATGCCGCACAAGGTCAGCACCGTCGGTTTGATCGATGAAGTCACCGCCACTGTGCGCGTGGCGGGGGCTTGTAACGCGGTCAAGCGCTTGGCCGATGGCCGCTTGGTGGGCGACTTGTTCGATGGCTCAGGATTTGTGCGTGGCGTGCAGCGCAAGGGCTTTGACCTGAGCGCCAAACGAGCACTGGTGGTGGGCACGGGCGGAGTGGGCTCTGCCATTGCGGCATCGCTTGCGGGTGCAGGCATTGCGGGCATCAGTTTGTTTGATGTCAACAGCGCTTGCAGCCAAGCACTGGCCAAGCGACTCCAAGACAACTACCCCGAAATTGAGGTGCGTACCGGGTCGAAAGACCCGGTGGGGCACGATCTGGTCGTCAACGCCACGCCCTTGGGCATGAACGAAGGCGATCCACTGCCCCTCGATGTCTCTCGGTTGTCTCCCGAGACTTTTGTGGGTGAGGTGGTGATGAAGGCCGAGACCACAGAGTTTTTGGCTGCCGCCCAAGCGCGCGGCTGTCGCACGCAGGTGGGTACCGACATGCTGTACGAGCAGATTCCGGCTTATCTGGAGTTTTTTGGCTTGCCCACGACCACTGCCGAAGTGCTGCGACGTGTGGCGCAGTTGAGTTACTGAAACTCATTTTTGCAGGGCAGTTTCCTGCCAATGAACACAGGAGTGTGCTGATGACCATGAACAAAGTGGGCCGCGAAGCCGTCCCTGAAATGCCCAATCGCTTGGGCATCGCAGGCATCGAATTCATAGAGTACGCCACCAGCCGCCCCCAGGCACTGGGACAGGTGCTGGAGAGCATGGGTTTTCGTCCGCTGGCCCGTCACCGCTCGCGTGAGGTCACCTTGTACCGCCAGGGCACGATGAACCTGGTGGTCAATGCCAGCCCGGATGACGCCCGTGTGAGCAACACGGTCGATGGTCAGCCGGTCATCTCGGCCGTGGCCTTTCGGGTACAAGATGCCTTGAAGGCGCACAGCCGTTGCCTGGATTTGGGCGCATGGGACGTGGTCAGCCACGCGCAGGCCATGGAACTGCACATTCCTGCCATCCACGGCCCGGGTGGCAGCCGCTTTTACTTTGTGGACCGCTGGCAAGAGTTCTCGATCTACGACATCGACTTCAAGCCCATCCCTACCGTGGACCCCAATCCACCTGCGCTGGCAGGCATGAGCTATTTTGGTTTGGTGCAGTACATCGGCGCAGCCCGCAGTGCCGATTGGCTGACCTATTACGAACACATGTTCGACTTCACCAGCATTCCCGACGATGAGCGCTTTGGCATCTTGCCCAAGGGCAAGCTGATGAAAAGCCCCTGCGGCAGCTTCTTGTGGCAACTGGTGGAGCCTGAGCCTTGGATGGATGCGGATGACAGCCCAGAATCCCTGCGGCGCATTGGTCTGGGTGTGCCCGATGTGGGTCAGGCTGTGACGGCGCTCAAGGCGCAAGGGGTGGAGTTTGTCGAGTCCACCCAGTTGCACCCCGAAGACCGAGGTGCACTCACCCGCGCCACCCTCGGCACGGTGGCCTTTGAACTGGTTCACCAGTGAGGCTGCGCATGAACTTGCTCGACGGCTACGGCATGGACACCATCACCATGGCAGGCACCTTAGAGGCCAAGCTGGCCGCCATGAAGGCAGTCGGTTTTTCTCAGGTGATGCTGATGGCGCGCGATCTGGTCACCCACCCAGGGGGCGTGAAGGCGGCTGTGGAGACAGTGCGCCAAAGCGGCATGCGGCCCACAGGCTTTCAGGTCTTGCGTGATTTTGAAGGCCTTTCAGGGCACCTGCACAGCTACAAACTCGACATTGCCAAATCGATGCTCGAGATGTGTGCCGCCACAGGCAGCAAAGTTTTGCTGGTGTGCTCGTCCACTTTGCGCCACGCGACACAAGACCTCGACGCCATCGCCGCTGACCTGAAAAAACTCGCCATATTGGCCGTCCCGCTGGGCATCCAGATCGCCTACGAAGCCCTGTCTTGGGGCCGCACAGTCAACGAGTTCAGCACCAGCTGGGACGTGGTCTGCCGTGCCGACTGCCCCAATCTGGGCATTGGCATTGACGCCTTCCACATCCTCGCGGCCAAGACCTCCTTGGACGCCATCGAAGAATTGGACCCTTCCAAGATCTTTTTGGTGCAGCTGTCGGACTTCATGTGGCAAGAAACACCCACTTTTGAAGAGCGCATGAGCACAGCACGCACTTTCCGTGTTTTTCCGGGAGAGGGTGTGCACAGCGAGCAGCTGGCCGATCTGGTGCTGCGCCTGGACCGCATCGGTTACCGGGGAGATTACAGCTTCGAAGTGTTCAACGACGATTACCAGCAACTGCCGCTGGACACGGTGGCCCAGCGCGCTCGGCGCAGTGCCACTTGGTTGCAGCAGGACGTGCTGCACAAAGCTGCGCCCTTGCCGCAGTGGGCGCTTGGCAGGGCCTGATTCATTCAATCCACATGATGCGACTTGCCTGAAGTTGAGCCTTCAGTCAGTTGAGCTGAGGAGGTTTTCAGAAAAGGGCTTGCAGGCCTTTTCTTTCGAGGAAAGTCAATTTCTGGGTGATGAGCCAACGGGCTTTTGCCCTCGAACGTCCTCTTATGAACCATTGACATGCTGGTGTTGAGAATGGCCGCAATAACGGCCTGACGCTCATGCGCCTTGTTGCAAACATTTTCAAGCCACCATTCAATGCATATGTCTCTTGTGCTTTGCACAAAACATCAGGCACGTCAGAGGTGGCTCGAAATTGCGCCAAGGCAAGCCAATGGACAGAGTGCTGCATTGCTCATGCATCACTGCTGCGGGATGCCCGCTTTCTGGATCACATCGGTCCAGCGCTTGATGTCGGCGTCGAGCAACTGGGCCAGTTGTGCGGGCGTGCTGGACTGGGCCTGCACATTGAAGCCCGCCAGCCTTTGCACCATCTCGGGCGCGGCCAGCACCTTGACCAATTCGGCATTCAGGCGGTTGACCACCGCCTGGGGGGTCTTGGCGGGGACGGCCAGGGCGTTCCAGGACGACACATTGAAGTCGCTCAGGCCTGGCAACTCGCGCACCACCGGGGTTTGCGGCAGGTCTTGCGGGCGCTTGGCCCCCATCACGCCCAGCAAGCGCACGGCTTTGGCATTGATCTGGGGCTTGAGCGGGCCCAGGATTTCCACCACCACATCGACCTGACCGCCGCGCAAGGCATTGATCACGGCCGGCGTGCCGTTGTAGGGGATGATCTGTGCAATCAGATTGGCCTGGGTGCGGAACAATTCGCCCGCCAGGTGTTGGGTGCTGCCGATGTTGATGGTGCCGATGTTGAGCTTGCCGGGGTTGGCGCGGCCAAAGCTGACCAGATCGGCCAGGGTTTTGTGCGGCGAGTTTTCGGGCACCACGATGGCGATGTCGAACAAGCCCAGCAAGGACACCGGGGCAAAGTCGGTGCGGGGGTTGAAGGGCAGGGCCTTGAACAGGCCCGCGCTCACCGCCGTGCCGTTGGACATGAGCAGCAGGGTGTGGCCATCGGCTTCGGCACGGACGACCTGTTCGGCCGCCACGATGCCGCCTGCGCCGGGGCGGTTGTCGATCACCACGGGCTGGCCCAGGTTGACCGAGAGTTGCTGGGCCACGGCCCGCACGGTCAGGTCGGCCACGCCGCCCGCACCAAACGGCACCACGATGCGCAGGGGTTTGCTGGGAAAACTGCTTTGCGCCCAGGCGCTGTGGAAAGCCCCTGTGGACAAAAGGGCAGCTTGCATCAGGTGGCGGCGATTTAACATCTTGTCACTTTCGTCAGTTTTAAAATGCCATGATAAACCGCGTCAGCACGCGCGCAGCCGCATCCTGGTTATGGGCTTTTGCGCTGTGTGGGGTCTTGTCGGCCTGCTCGGTGCTGCCGCCCCCGCAGCAGGCGGCAAGCCCAGCCACCCAGGTCCCCTTGCAGCAACTGCCTTTGCAGTTCAACGCCAAAGACAAGTCGCAGTGGGACAAGGTGGTCTTGCCTGGCAAGCTGCGCACGGCCTACCGGTTGGATCGGCAGCCCCAAGGCTACACGCTGAAAGCCCAGGCCGATGCGTCGGCCAGCATGCTGCGCCAGCGTTTGCACATCGCCCCAGAACAACTGGGCCGCTTGTCATTCGAGTGGCGGGTCGAGCAGCTGATCCCCGGCGCCGACATGCAGCAGCGCGAGACCGAAGATTCGCCGGTGCGCCTGATCCTGGTGTTCGATGGCGACCGCCGGCAATTCAGCCCCAAAAACGCGATGCTCAGCGAGCTCACGCACAGCCTGACCGGTGAGCCCATGCCCTATGCCACCTTGATGTACGTGTGGTGCAACCAGTGCCCGTCCGAATCGGTCATCGTCAACCCCCGCACCGACCGCATCCGCAAACTGGCGGTCGAGTCCGGGCCGGGGCGTGTGGGCCAGTGGCTGAGCTATTCACGCAACATCCGGGCCGACTTTGAAAAGGCTTTTGGCGAAGCCCCGGGCGCCTTGCTGGGCGTGGGCCTGATGACCGACACCGACAACACCCGCAGCACCACGCGGGCCTGGTACGGTCAGCTGCGCCTGGACTGAATGCACCCGTCCGGTGCGCGACAGGGGTTTTGGGGGAATTCCCTCTGTCCTGTGGTGCCATTTTTCATGCATATTGTCGGTTTTGAAACCGAATCCTCTAGAGGTGAAGCATGAACAAGATGACCCCACGGCCCCTGATGTCGGGTGTTTTGATGGCCAGCCTGGCCTTGGCCGGCGTGCTCTCGGCCAGCCTGGCCCAAGCCAAGCCCTTCAAGTGGACCAGCGCCAGCGACATCCCCACCCTCGACATCCATTCACAGAACAACGCCTTGGGCAACGGGGTGCATGCTGCGATTTTTGACTCGCTGGTGTACTACAACAGCAAGACCTTCAAGATCGAGCCTCGCCTGGCCACCGCCTGGCGCGAGGTCACGCCCACGCAGCACCGTTTCACTTTGCGCAAAGGCGTCAAGTTCAGCGACGGCTCCGACCTGACCGCCGACGACGTGGTGTTCTCGCTGGAACGTGCCCGCGCCAAAACCTCCAACTTCAACATCTACGCGCAAGGCATCAGCCGCGTCGTCAAGGTCGATGCGCAAACGGTCGACATCCTGCTCAGCGGCCCCAACCCGGTGTTGATCAACCAGCTGACCGAGCTGCGCATCATGAGCCGGGCCTGGGCCGAAAAGAACAAATCCATGGAGCCCAAGGACATCCGCTCCAAAGACGAAAACTTTGCCCACCGCAATGCCATGGGCAGCGGCCCCTACATGGTCAAGGAATGGCAACCCGACCAGAAACTGGTGCTCGTGAAAAACCCGCTGTGGTGGGGTTGGTCCAGTGCGCCGACCAATGTGACCGAGATCATCTACACCCCCATCAAGAACGAGGCCACCCGTGCGGCGGCTTTGCTCTCGGGTGAAGTGGACTTTGTGCTCGACCCCAGCCCGCAAGACCTGGCCCGCATGCGCAACAACGCCAACCTGAAGGTGGTGGACGGCATCGAAAACCGCACGATTTTCCTGGGCATGGACCAGCACCGCGACGAATTGCCCGGCTCCAACGTCAAGGGCAAAAACCCGCTCAAGGACGTCAAGGTGCGCAAGGCCCTGTACCAGGCCATCGACATCGAGTCCATCCACCGCGTCACCATGCGCGGCCTGTCGCAAAACACCGGTGCCCTGGTGGCGCCGCAGGTCAATGGCTGGACCCAGGGGGTGAACACGCGCTTCCCCTATTCGCTGGACGCCTCCAAGAAGCTCTTGGCCGAAGCCGGTTACCCCAACGGCTTCGAGGTGGACTTTGCCTGCCCCAACAACCGCTACATCAACGACGAAGAGATCTGCCAGGCGATCACCGCCATGTGGGCCAAAGTGGGTGTGCGTGCCAAGCTGCGCACCTTGCCCCTGGTGACCTACTTCCCGATGATCCAGCGCTACGAAGCCAGCATTTACATGCTGGGCTGGGGCGTGCCCACTTTTGACGCCTTGTACAGCCTGCAATCGCTCACCCGCACGGTGGGCACCGGAGGCGATGGCAACTACAACGTGGGTCGCTACAGCAATGCCCGCATGGACTATGTGGTAGACCGTGCCAAGACCGAGACCGATCTGCCGGTGCGCAACCGCTTGCTGACCGAAGGCCTGCAACTGTCCAACGACACCGTCTCGCACATCCCGCTGCACAACCAGGTCATCCCCTGGGCGATGAAGAAAAACATCGAGGTGGTGCACCGCCCTGACAACCGACTGGACTGGACGCTGATCAAGGCCAACTGATGCTGGCGTTCATCCTGCAGCGCCTGATTCAGGCCGTGATCGTCATGGTCACGGTGGCTTTCATCGCTTTTTTGCTGTTCCAGTATGTGGGCGATCCGGTGGTGTTCTTGCTGGGGCAAGACGCCACCAAAGAGCAGATCGATGAGATGCGCAGCGCGCTGGGTCTGGACCAGTCCTTCTTTGTGCAGTTTGGCCATTTCCTGGCCAACGCAGTGCAAGGCGAGTTCGGTCTGAGTTTGCGCCAGGGCGCCAAGGTCTCGCGCCTGATCGCCGAGCGCTTGCCCGCCACCCTGGAGTTGGCCTTGGTGGCCGCTTCCTTGGCGCTGCTCATTGGCATTCCCATGGGGGTGTACGCGGCCTTGCGCCGGGGCACCTGGATCAGCCAGCTGTTCATGACGGTGTCGCTGCTCGGCGTGTCCTTGCCCACCTTCCTGATCGGCATTTTGCTGATTTTGGTGTTTGCCGTGATGTTGGGCTGGTTTCCCAGCTTTGGCCGCGGTGAGGTGGTGCAGATGGGCTGGTGGTCCAGCGGGCTGATGACGGCCAAAGGCTGGCACCACATCGTGCTGCCGGCCGTGACGCTGGCGATTTTCCAGCTCACGCTGATCATGCGCCTGGTGCGGGCCGAGATGCTGGAGGTGCTGCGCACCGACTACATCAAGTTCGCCCGCGCCCGCGGCCTGTCCAACCGCGCCATCCACTTTGGCCATGCCCTCAAGAACACCCTGGTGCCGGTGATGACCATCACCGGCTTGCA
>JAIXXW010000172.1 GCA_027490555.1 Comamonadaceae bacterium
CAGGTCGCGCACCTGGAAGACATCATGTGGGACAAGGGCTATCTGGACAGCGCGCACATGGCCGGGGCATTCCAGTGGCTCCATTCCAACGACCTGATCTGGTCGCGCCTGCTGCGCGAGTATTGGCTGGGTGAGCGCAGCCCGGTGAGCGATCTGATGGCCTGGAATGCCGATGGCACGCGCTTGCCCTACCGCATGCACACCGAGTATTTGCGCCGCCTGTTCCTGAACAATGACCTGGCCAGTGGGCGCTACCCGGTGAACGGCAGACCCGTGGCCTTGACAGCCATCCAGTGCCCGATCTATGCCATCGGCACGGTGCGCGACCATGTGGCGCCCTGGCATTCGGTGCACAAGCTGCACCTGCTCACCAACGTGGACACCACCTTTGTGCTGACCTCGGGCGGACACAATGTGGGCATCGTCAACCCGCCCGGTGTGCCGGGGCGCAGCTACCAAACACTGACCCGACTGCACGATGGCCCCTACCTGGACCCGCAGGCCTGGTTGCAGGCCGCGCAGACCCACGAGGGCTCCTGGTGGCCACACTGGTTTGCCTGGCTGCAAGACCATTCGGGCCCGCCCGAGCCGCCACCGGCCATGGGTGTGCCGGGCTGCAAGCCCTTGTGCCCGGCGCCAGGAACCTATGTGTTGCAAAAATGAAAGACCGTCATGGAAAAAACACAACACGCTTTTCATGAGCTCTTCGCCCAACTGGGCCTGCCCTGCGATGCGGCCAGCATCGCGCAATTTGTGCGCACCCACAGCCCCTTGCCCGGCGACGTGGGCTTGCCCGATGCCGGGTTCTGGAGCCCGGCGCAAGCGGCTTTTTTGCGCGAGAGCTTGCTGCAGGACAACGGCTGGGCGCAGCAGGTGGACGCCTTGAGCCAGGCCCTGCGACAGCCCTGAAACGGCAGGGGCTCGGCCAGCCCCCGATATCCTGCACCTCGGTCCGTAGGGCCCTGTTGCCCGCGTGTGCACGCCCAGGCCAGGGCAAGATGCGCGACAGCTGCAGGCCAGGTCGGGGGATAAGATGGCCGGATCCTGTGCCTGGCCATGAACTTTCCGCTCATCACCGACCCGTCCTTTTACATGATCGCTGTGCCGGCGGTGCTGCTCCTGGGCTTGAGCAAAAGCGGTTTTGCTTCAGGCTTTGGCGCCCTGGCCGTGCCCATGATGGCCCTGGTCGTCACCGTGCCCCAGGCCGCCGCGATCCTGATGCCGGTCTTGCTGGTGATGGACCTGCTGGGCATGGCCGCTTTCCGCAAGGATGTGGACAAGGCCTTGCTGCGTTTCATGGTGCCTTTTGCGCTGGTGGGCATTGTGCTCGGGGCCTTGCTGTTCAAACTCCTCGATGCGCGGCTGGTGGCGGCCATTGTGGGCGCTTTCACCTTGCTGTTTCTGGCCCAGCAAATGCTGTTCAAGCCCGACCCCGAGGGCCCACCGCCGCCACGCTGGTTGGGGGGCTTGCTGCTCATGACCTCGGGCTTCACCAGCTTCATCTCGCACGCGGGCGGGCCACCGGTCAATGCCTATGTGATGCGCCTGAAGCTCAACCCCATGCTGTTCACCGGCACGCTGGCCTATCTGTTTTTCTTCATCAACATGGCCAAATGGCTGCCCTATGCCTGGCTGGGCTTGCTCGACTGGCGCAACCTCGCCACCTCGTTGGTGCTGCTGCCGCTGGCCCCGATTGGCGTGCTGGTGGGCGTGCGCCTGGCCCGCCGCATCCGGCCCGATGTGTTTTACCGCCTGGTTCGCATAGGCATGTTCCTCACGGGCTGC
Source organism: Comamonadaceae bacterium (assembly GCA_027490555.1). GTDB lineage: Bacteria > Pseudomonadota > Gammaproteobacteria > Burkholderiales > Burkholderiaceae_C > Limnohabitans_A. The sequence goes on from JAIXXW010000172.1 coordinate 1,786, forward strand.
AAGCTCTTGTGGGACGGCTTGCGCTGAACCGGGACCCTTCCAAGGAGACCTTGTCATGAAAGCAGCCTGGTACAGCCGCAATGGCGAAGCCCAAGACGTGATGCAGGTGGACGAACTGCCCACACCCAGCCCCCAAGCCGGTGAGGTGCTGGTGCGCCTGGCCACCTCGGGTGTGAACCCGTCGGACGTCAAGTCGCGTCGCGCCCGCCCATTGAGCGACCCCTTGATCGTGCCGCACAGCGACGGTGCCGGCGTGATCGAAGCCGTGGGCGAGGGCGTGCCCGCATCTCGCCTGGGCGAGCGGGTGTGGGTGTGGAACGGCCAGTGGCAAAGACCCTGGGGCACTTGCGCGCAATACATCGCCTTGCCGGCCGCCCAGGCGGTGGCCCTGCCCGATGGCACCGACTTTGCGGCCGGCGCCTGCATGGGCATTCCGGGCCTGACGGCGGTGCAGGCGGTCATCTTGGCCGAGCGACTGGCCGGTGATTTGGCGGGCCAGAACGTGCTGGTCACCGGGGCCTCATCGGCCGTGGGCCACTACATCACCCAGATGGTGACCCAGGCCGGTGGCCGGGTCTTGGGCACGGTGGGTTCTGAAGCCAAAGCCCTGCACGCCCGCGCAGCGGGCATGCAGGAGGCGATTTTTTACAAGACCGAGCCGGTGCCCGCCCGCGTCAAAGCCTTGACGCAAGGACGCGGCGCCGATGTCATCATCGACATGGATTTCTCGACCACCGCCGGCTGGGCTGCAGAAGGCGCTTTGGCCCCGCACGGGCAGGTGGTGTGTTACGGCTCGAATGCGCTGGAGGTGGCGCTGCCGTTTCGGCCCTGGCTGTTCCAGTCCATGGGCGTGAAGTTTTTTCTGGTGTACGACCTGACGCCGGCCGATCGCCAAAAGGCCGTGGCCCGTTTGTCGCAGATGCTGGCCGACGGGCGTTTGCAGCACAGCATTGGCGCCCGCTTTGCGCTCGAGCAAGTGGCGCAGGCGCACCGCACCGTGGAGGCGGGCCAGACCGTGGGCAATGTGGTGATCGGCTTGTGAGCCGGGCCCGATGAATGGACTGAGGGTGCGCCACGCCGGGGCATCGGCCTTTGCCGTTATGCTTCGCAGGCTGGCCGGCTTCCCTGTTTGGCTTTGGTTTTTTTGATCGTACATGGCTGCTTCTCCCAAATCGCTCTCGGGCCTGGCCCCTTTTTTCAAGCCCTACCGCGTGACCTTGGTCGTGGCGGCCTTGTTCCTCCTGCTGGCGGCGGGCACCACCCTGGCCTTCCCCTGGGTCTTGCGCCAGCTGATCGACCAGGGCCTGGCCCCCGGGGCCACCGCAGAGCAGCTGTCGGGCAACTTCGTGCAGATGTTTGTGGTGGCGGTGGCCTTGGCGGTGTTTTCTGCGGGGCGCTACTACACCGTGAGCTGGCTCGGAGAACGCATCACCGCCGACCTGCGCAACGCGGTCTATGCGCACGTGCTGAAACAAAGCCCGGCCTTTTTCGAAACCACCCAGTCGGGCGAGGTGCTGTCGCGCCTGAGCAATGACACCACCTTGGTGCAGACCGTGGTGGGCTCCTCGTTTTCCATGGGGCTGCGTAACCTGGTCATGGGTTCGGGCGCGCTGCTGATGCTGGTGTGGACCAACCCGCTGCTGATGCTGCAGGTGGTGGCCGTGCTGGTGGCGGTGATTTTCCCCAGCGTTTACCTGGGCCGCCGCGTGCGCCGTTTGTCACGCACCAACCAGGACCGGGTGGCCGACTCGAGCGCCATCGCTTCGGAGGTGCTCAATGCCATCAGCGTGGTGCAAAGCTACACCGCCGAGGGCCGGGAAACCCGCCGCTTCATCGATTCCAGCCTGCGCGCCCTGAGCTCGGCACTGGGCCGCATCCGCGCGCGCGCGGTGCTGGTGGGTTTCATCATCACGGCCTCCAGCGCTGTTTTGCTCTGGGGCCTGTACATGGGCACGCTGGCGGTGCGCGAGGGCACCAGCACGGC
>JAIXXW010000014.1 GCA_027490555.1 Comamonadaceae bacterium
CTGTTTTCTCCCCAGTTGGGGTTCCAGTCGTTGACCGCCACGTTGGTGTAGCTGTCGCTGAACAGCGAGATCACATCCCCCGCTGCCACCGTCGGCACCGGCGCTGGCGTCGTCGGACGGTTCGATGGTTGTGCTCCCTGATACACCCGCACATAGTCCACCACCATTTGGTATTTGAAGTCCCCAACCGGGACGGTGCCGCCGAGGGTACCGCCGATGGCAAGGTTGAGGATCAGGTCCATCGGGTTGGTGAACGGCCAGTGAGCAGCATTAGCCCCGGTGGGTTTTTTGTATTCGTAGTAAGAGTTGTCGCTGTTGGCGTTGACGCCAAAACGGATGTAATCCTGTGTCCACCAGACCTGATAGGTCTGGAATTCGGTGACGGGCGTGCCCAGGGTGGTGGCCGCCTTTTTCTGGGTATCACCAAAGGTCCAGGCCGGCTTGTTGCCCTCGGGGTTGTTGTCCCCGCGGAAATGGAGGGCCGCCTGAACCTCGTTGGGTTGGAAATAGCGCGATGACCATTCCATGATGTCGATTTCGCCACTGTCTGGCCAGTTGCCTTGGCCGAGCAACCAGACAGCTGGCCAGGCGCCTTGACCGACCGGGACCTTGGCGCGGACCTCGACGTAGGCGTTCGGTCCGACATCGGGGACGGATTTGAGCCGGGCCGAGGTGATGCTGGCGCCGGTTTTGTCGGCCACGATGTGCAGGGCGCCATTTTGGACAAAGGCATTGTCGGTCGTGGCGGTGTAGCTTTGTGATTCGCCATTTCCCCAACCGTCGCCGTTGGGTCCGCGTCCAGTCTCCAAGCCCCACTTATTGGTGTCCACGGCGGTCTTGGTGGCATTGGGCGAGTTGCTCATCTCACCACCAAACTCATCGCTCCAGCTGAGGGTGTATCCACCGGGAATGGCCGGTGCGGCATCAGAGCCGATGGCAGCGGGTGGGTTTCCTGGGGTGTTGGTGTGATAACCCAACTTGTCAAAGTAGTAAGCTTGATCGGAGCCCTTGGACTGGCCTAGGTCAAAGAAGACATTGAGCATGTCGTAGGTGACACCGCTCTTGAGTGGCGTGGCTCGGGGAACCGCACCGTTGGGGTTGCCCTCCGTCACATAACGTTGCGTGGGGTTGCCAAAGTCAAAGGCCAGGTATTCCCAGCCCGCTTTGGTGGTCACTGCACGAGCGGCCACGAAATTGCCATCCTTGGGCCATCCACCTTGCGCCGAGTCTCCCACTTCCAGGGTCACCGTGGTTCCGGACCGCGAAGAGTGCACCCACATGCCCAAAGTGTCCTGCGTCACGAGGTCCATCGGCGAGAGTGTGTAGAGCTTGGCATTGCCCACGTTCTTTTCGGCTGTGTAGATGGCCACGCCAGACGCCAGGTTGAGATCGGCCCCACCGGCAGGTTTGATGACTTTGACAACCGTGTTGTCCGAGTGTGATTCGGTCGTGGTGATGGCGCCATTGAAGCCCGTCAAACGCGTGCCTTCGGTGGACTCAAAATTGAGAGTTCGGAAGGTCTGCACATTGACCTGCGCCCGGTCCACGGCATCAGCCAGATTCAGGCTGGTCAAGGCGCCCACATTGCTGGGGTTTTGTGCCACCGTGTTGACGGCAGTCGCGAGCTCGGATTGCACCGCTTTTTCCACCTTGGACAAGGTCCTCAAGGCCGTCATGACATCGCCCAAGCCGCTCACGCCCCCCAAGGTCGTGTTCAAGGTTTGGGTTGCCGCTGCCAACTTGGCGGCCGTGCCATCGATGACCGCCTCTACACTGGAAGGCGAGACACCGGCGGCACTGGCAGCCCCATCCAGAATGGCCCCGACCACATTGCCGTTGGCCAGGTTCAGGGCAGCATTGGGGGCGCCCGGTTCCAGGATCTTGCTCACCAAACTCTCCACCACCGCATCCGACAGGTCACGGCTGCTGGACTGGGCGCCTTGCAACAGACTGCTGCCCACGTCCAACAGGTTGGACACCGCCACGTTGGCCGCCTTCAGTTTGAGCGCCATGTTGGCAGCACCGGCATTGCCTGCAGCGAGGGCGTCGTCGATGGCCTGCACCGGGTTGAAGTCAAGCAGGGAAATGTCGGCATCAATGCCGAAAGCGGCTTTGAGCCGAGTTTCGGTTAAGCCGCTGCGGCTGCCAGCTTCAAGCAATGTGGACAGCGGGGAGATCACCGCTGCGCCAGCCGGTGCCTTGAAAACATTGCTGACCACCAGTCCTGTGGAAGTGTCTACCGTATCGCTCTTGGGTTGTGCGATCAGGGGTCCACCGCTGGGATCGGCCCCCACCAGACTGAAACGGCCGAACTCATCGGTGGTGGCATAGACCTCCTCACCCGGCTCCAGCAATCCATCCCGATCATTGTCGAGCACACCGTCACCGTCCGTGTCCTGAAACACCTCGGCATTGCGAATGTAGCCATTGACCAAACGCCCCTCCAAGGGCTCGACAAAGTTGCCCGCAAAGTAAACGTTGTCAAAATGCAGCTGGGTGACCGCATCGACGGCCGTGGTTTTGATGAACACCATCTGAACAATCTTGCTCAGATCCACCAATTCAAATTCGGCCAACGGGATGTCCAAGCTGTTCCAACCCGCAACCCCCGAGATCGACACGCCGTCTTCCTGGGGAGCTGCGGTACCGTTTTTGGAGACCAAATTCAGCTTGAACGAGCCTGGCTGCTCCAGCCAATAGTCAATGTGCAGATACCCTTTTGACGACACATCCAGCAAGCCTGAGACGGGCACGCCATCGGCATCCAGGGTAGCGATCTGCACCCCCTGGTAGTTGAGGTTGAGCACACGCTTGACTTGGTTGGTTCCCACAGGGCGTCCGTCCGACAAGTCGCCGCTCTGTCCCCAGTTGGGATTCCAGTTGCTGACAGGGACATTGCTGTAACTGTCACTGAACAGCGAAATCACCTCTGAGGCTGCAGCCTGTGGTGTGGGCGCCGCCGTGAGCGGGCCAGTGACAGTGACGGGGGTCTTGCTCCCCGCAGCTTGTCCACCCCCACCGCCTCCGGCCGCCAAGCTCAACCCAGCCACCGCGCCAAAAATACCAGCCACGCCGCTGAAGCCGCTGCTTGCGCCCGCAGTACTGGGCAAGACGCTGGCGGACCCCGTTCCTGAAGCAGCCGGCAAACTGGGCAATTCCAATTGAGCCAGTTGCACGGGGGCACCCGGCATGAATCCCGCAGAACCCAGGTCGTCCATCACCCGAGAAGAGGTGTCGAGCGTGGCCCGGGCCAACAACACGTCGCGGCTGTGTCCATGGTCGTCCAAGGCAGATGCGCCATCGGCGTGCTTGTCCGACTCGGCCTCGAACACCCCATCCTTTCGTTTGGCACGACGCGACAATGGCTCCACGGGTTTGACCTGCCTGGATTGGACTGGCCCATTCGTGTCCTGCAAGACAGGCATGGCCACAGGGGCTGACACGGTCTTGCCCTGCGGGGCTGTGATCGCTTTGAGGTTGGCGGGCAGATCCATTGGGGTTTGCTTGTCACGTGCCATGAGCATCCTTGGTGAGTGTGGCCTCGCAGTGAATCAATGGTGGTTCACACTGCGCTGAATGATGTGCCTGAAAAGCTTGAAAGCGTTTTCATACATCGACAATAAGCGCCCCTCATTCATCCTTCCATTGGCGTTTTCCCTAGACTCTCGCACCAATGTCGCACAGGTGTCTTGGCAAAACAGCGTCGCAAAGATCCATCCTCACGATGGCGCAAAAATTTTCCAAAGAATGAGATTTTCAAAGGCCGCAACTCCATTCGCTGCAGATAGAAATGCAGGGTTTTCTCTAGGACAAAGCGCCACTTCGGCGGTTGACGGGTCGGCTTGCACAGAGCACACTCTGTCTTGAAAGGGCTTTCATAAATTGATCGCACCCTGCTGCCATTTGATTCACTCACCCACCACCAGAACCGACCGATGAAACGCATGCCTACCCTCTCCGTGGCCCTGCTGATGGCCACGCCTGTTTCCTTGCTGGCCGCGAGTTTCGACACACCCGATGGCAGCAAGTTCGAGATCACCGGCTTCACCAAACACGACCTGACCCGGGGGCTGACACCGGTTCATGTCGTGCCAAATGCACAGTCGCTCTACACCATCGATGGGCGTAACGCCTTGTCCAAGCCCGCATTGAGCGATGTGGACATCGCCTCGCGCAATGCCGAACTGAGCATGCAGCAGTTGACCCTCGGCTGGAGCCGTGAAACAGCCGGTGCCGTCAGCCTGGAGGCACGCATGACCTACCGCTGGCGATCGGACAAGGCCACGACGATGTTCAAAGACCCGGATGTGGACTATCGACCCTCTGGTGGGCATGCCCTGCAAAGCGATTTCACAGAGCGGTTTTTGGGCATCAGCCGTCCCGACCTGGGCAGTCTCAAATGGGGCACCCAGTTATCGAGGTCCTGGTCACGCTCGGATGCGTTCAGTTTTCCCATTGGACAGTCCAGCCTCTGGGCCAACTCAGGTGCTGGATTTGCCATCTTTCCCACCGCTTTGCGGGTCACATCGCCCATCTGGGAAGACGGTACGGGCAAGCTGACGGGCGAATTGACCCTGGCCACCAACGATAAATCCACCTTCCTGGTCGATCAAAATCGCAGCACCCGCAGCGGCCAGCCGTTTTCTCCCAACCCCAGCACACCTCGAGCGGCCGAACTGTTTCTGCAGTATTCCAACAGCAAAAATTTGATCGAGCTGGTGGTTCAGTCCAGCAGCGGCGCTCGGCAATCCTCGTTTGGCAAATCGGCCCTGGTTGGCTGGATTGGCGATCCCGACACCCTGAGCTACTTGTCCAGCATGCCCCGCAACGCAGCCAAACCACGCCAGAGTGTGGTGATTTTGCAGGGTAACCATTGGGCCGATCCCAAAAACATGTTCACCTGGGGTGTGCGCCACAGCCAATGGTCGGGCTCTGCAGCTTCGTGCAACTACAACGTATCGCTCAACTCATGCGTCTATGGCTTGGACCCCGGCTTCAACTACGGTCCAGCCTATGACTCCTATCTCGGTCATCGCGCCAAAACCGTGGACGGTATGCTGGGTTGGAGCCATTACCGGGGGCTCTACACCTACACCGTCAGCGGCGTCTACTTTGGCACCGCCTCGTCCTCCAACCCCATCGAATGGGGTCAGAGCAATTCGGCGGTGCATCTGAACTTTGGTCTGGCCCGCAAGGTGCCCGAGATTGACAAGGGCTTGACCGTCATTGCCGGCATCGGCAGCTCACACATGGCCAAAATCGGCCCTGCTCCGGTCAGCATGCCTGGCAACAACTTTCTGGCGGTCAACCCCCTTTACCGCCGCAATGGCCAAAGCGCCACGATCGGACTGACCTGGGTGTTTTGAGCATGCGCACTTTCTGGATTCGGATGCGTGAGATGAGTCTGGCCTTTGCCTGCATGGGAGGCCTGCCAAGCGCCTTGGCACAGACCGCGGCCCCGCCATCGCTGGCACCCGTGGGTGCTGGGGCGATCTGGTTGGCCCCCAAATCAGGTGAGTCTGTGCGTCCCCGTCCAGCGCCCTACCGCTCTGGCGAAATGCTCAAACGCGCGGTGGCCACCAACACCTGGTACTCCTCACTGATGTACGGGCAGTGGTCCGACGTGCTGCACGCCCATCCCCTGACCTTCAAAGCCACAGAAAAAGGCATGGAGATGGGCTTGCCTCAACCACGCAGCGGTCCGATTTCTCTGCTCAAAGAATGGGCCAAGGGCAGCACAGGTACGCAGGCGGTGGTGTTTCCCCATGTGGCTCATTTGACCATCAGACCTCTGGGTTTCACACCCCAAGATGCCCGATTGCAAAACGCTGGGGACTGGAACATCACCGTGGAGATGCGCAAGGACCAGGATTTCCTGCGCTCACACATCTTGCACGGCAGCCCCATGGGCTACTTCGAATTGAGCAGCACTCAAGCCGAGATTCACCTTGGGAGCGATGTGCGTGTGTCCAGCCAGGCCAGCGAAATGCTGCATGACAAGCAGGTTCACTACATCGCTTCACCAGCGGGCCTGTACGCCCTTTACCTGCCCCCCACAGCCCAAATGCGGGCCGAAAATGGGCAGTTGACACTGACACTGCCGCCACAGGACCGGTATTTTTCGCTGGGCTTGCTGGCGCAAAATGACGCGGCTACAAGGTCAGCCTATGCACGCTCAGCCTTTGCCTTTGTGGACAACACCGAAGTCCGCTGGACATATGACGAGGCTCAAAGCCTGGTCCGCACCTCGTACCACACCCAGACACGCGCCATGAACGGTGTGCAGGCCCCGCCTCTGGTGGGCCTGTACCCCCATCACCGCAAAGCCCTTTCCACACCGTTGGCCACCTCGTTGGGCTCTTTGCCCTCGGTGCGTGGCCCCATCGCCATCAAGGTGGGCGAGCAATTCGAAACCACTCTGCGTTTCAACGGGCTGCTTCCCATGTGGCCCCAACTGCAGAGCGCTGAGAGCCGCAACCAGCTGTCGCAGCTGCTGGTCGGCGATCGACGGCGTGCAAACAGCATGTTCGGCAAGATGGGCAATGGCACCTATTGGACCGGTAAAACCTTGGGTGCTCTGGCACAGCTGATGAACATTGCTGAGCAGCAGGGCGACTCCGCCACGGCAGAGGAGTTGGAAAAAACCCTCAAGCAACGCATGCAGACCTGGTTCTCGGGAAAAAGCCCCAGTTATTTTGCGCATGAGGCCAACTTGGGCACAGTGCTGGGCTACCCCGAGGAGTACTTCAGCGTCTCGGCCATGAACGACCACCATTTCCACTATGGCTACTGGATCATGGCGGCAGCCCAGTTGGCAAGACGTGACCCGCAGTGGGCTTCCGAGGCCCAGTGGGGTGGCATGGTCAACCTGTTGGTGCGTGACATTGCCACCGCGCAAAGGAAGCGTGCAGATTTTCCGTTTTTACGCAACTTTGACGTTTATGAGGGACACTCCTGGGCGCGCGGAAACAGCGAATTTTTTGGCTTGGGCAACGATCAGGAGTCTTCCTCCGAAGCGATTCATGCCTGGGCTGCCATTGCCCAGTGGGGCGAGATCACCCGCCAGCCCGCGCTCAAGGCCCTGGGCGTTTACTTGTACGCGACAGAGGTATCCTCGGTGCTGCAATACTGGTTCAACATCGACGGCAACACCTTCCACCCCGACTACACCAAGCCTCTGGCCAGCATGGTGTTTGGAGGTGGCTACGGCTACAGCACCTGGTGGACTGAAGAGCCACGCCAGATACTTGGCATCAATCTGCTGCCCATCACGCCAGCATCCACTTACCTGGCTCAGCTGCCTTCACCATGGGTAGAGACCCTCAACAGCCTGGCGATCAGCGAACGGCAGGCCTATGACAAATCGGGCCAATCCGACGACACCCCCAAGGACATCTGGCAAGACATTTTTATGTCGCTGCTTGCCATCAAAAATCCGTCCAAAGCCCTGACGCAATGGAATCCTCGTGGATCTGTCGAAATGGGAGAGACTCGATCCCGCACTTTCTTCTGGTTGCATTCTCTGCACGAAATGGGCGTACCCGACACCTCGGTTTGGGCCAACACCATGAGCCACACGGTACTGCGCGACCCCGTCACCGGACGTAAAACCTACCTTGCTTACAATAGCGGCGACGCCCCGATTGAGGTGCATTTTTCTGATGGCGTGCGCGTGAATGTGCCTGCGCGACAAACTGTAAGGCTCAAGCCAAACTGAGTGCCGCACATGGCAAACCGCACGATCAACACTCTGTCCAGGACATGACCGACAGCGACACCCAATCCCATACCGCAACAGCATCCCGAAAACCCACACTGGGCATGGTTGCAACACTGGCGGGTGTTTCTCCGAGTACAGTTTCCCGGATCATCAACGGCACCGCCAAGGTCAATTCAGCCAAGATGGCCGCCGTGCATCAGGCGATAGAACAACTGCAATTCCGACCCGACCCCGCTGCCCGCAGCTTGGCAGGTGGTTCCACCATGAGTGTGGGCGTTTTGACCCAGTTCATCGACAGCCCTTACTATGGTGAAGCCCTGCGTGGCATTGAGGACATACTTCGCGAACATCACTATGTCCCACTTTTTGCCAGTGGCCGCTGGAACGAGGTCGAGGAAGCCGAACGGCTAGCACTTCTCCAAGAGCGCAAGGTCGATGGCCTGATCGTGCTCTCGGGCAGGTTGGCCGATCAGGTGCTGATGGACATGTCCAAGGACCTCCCCATTGTGGTGATGGGCCGCAGCATCACTGGTCACCAACTTTTCAGCATCGACATTGACAACTTTGAGGGTTCGCGCCTGGCCACCCGACATCTGATCAGTCTGGGGCACCGCAACATCGCCTATGTCTCTGGACCATTGGACCACGGCGATGCTCAACGAAGACTGGAAGGCTTCAAGACAGAATTGAGCAAACGCAGTCTGGTATTCAATCCCGCATTGTTGGCTGTGGGAGATTTTCAGGAATCCGGCGGGTTCAAGGCCATGAATCGCCTGCTCCAAAGCGGAGAAATGTTCTCTGCCGTGATCGCGGCCAATGACCAAATGGCCTATGGTGCCCGGCTTGCATTGAGCAATGCTGGATACCGTGTGCCTGAAGACATTTCATTGGTCGGTTTTGATGACCTGCCACACTCTGCTTTCACCATCCCACCCCTGACAACCGTGCACCAGTCTGTCTATGAAATTGGTGTTTTGGCCGCCAAAGCAATGATCGCCCTGCTGAAAAAGGAAACGCCTACAGCGGTCACGGTGCCAGCCAAGCTGGTGGCGCGTGAATCCACCCGGGTCGCACGCGTCTAAATAAGCTGTCTGCTGCGCTTCTATGCGAAGTCAAGCAGACTGACTTCGGTCAGTTCTTCACCCGCTGACCATCTGCACCAAAGACCAGACCCGCCACAGCGGGCTGCACACCCACAACTTGTCCGACCACGACACTGGGATGGTCACCCGCCACCTTGACTGTCAGCAACTCGGGGGAGGCAGGACTGCGGATGTAGAGGACGCAAACATCCCCCAAGTTTTCAGTGAATTCAACCACCCCAGGCAAGCCGCTGCCTGCCTCTGACAGACGCAAATCTTCGGGTCGCCATCCCACCACAGCGCCATGCCGCTGTGCTGGGTCTCTGGTCTCGCCGTGGGAAGCGGACAAGGTTGTCCCCCCCTGAAACAGCATCTGAAGCTTGGTTTCATCCCAGCGGTAAGGCAACATATTGATCCTGGGAGACCCCAGAAACTCGGCGACAAAACGGTTGGCGGGGTTGCGGTAGAGGTCCATCGGACGGCCTACCTGTTCGATGCGGCCCTGATTGAACACCGCAATGCGATCACCCAAAGTCATGGCTTCGGTTTGATCGTGGGTGACATACACCATCGTGGTGCCCAGTTC
>JAIXXW010000142.1 GCA_027490555.1 Comamonadaceae bacterium
AATTTCGGCAAGACCGAAATCATCCGTGGCGTCGATCTGGCCGTGCAGGCGGGAGAACGTGTGGCGGTGATCGGGCCCAATGGCGCAGGCAAATCGACGCTGTTCAATCTGATCAGCGGGCGCTTTGGTCCGACCAGTGGCGAGATCTTGCTCAACGGTGCCAGCATCAAGAACAAGACGCCCTATGAAATCAACCGCATGGGTTTGTCGCGCAGTTTCCAGATCACCAACATCTTTCCCAAGTTGAGCGTGTTCGAGAACCTGCGTTGCGCGCTGTTGTGGAGTCTGGGGTACAAGTACACCTTCTTCAAATTCCTCTCCGGCCTCAAAGATGCCAACGAACGCACCGACGAGTTGCTGGAGATGATTCGCCTGGAGAAAAAACGCGATGTGATGGCCATGAACCTGACCTATGCGGAACAGCGCGCCCTGGAAATTGGCGTGACCATCGCGGGCGGCTCCGATGTGATCTTGCTGGACGAACCCACGGCGGGCATGAGCAAGAGCGAGACCTCACGCTTCATCCAACTCATCAAGGAAGTCACGGTGGGCAAGACCCTGTTGACGGTGGAGCACGACATGGGCGTGGTGTTTGGCCTGGCCGACAAGATCGCGGTGGTGGTGTACGGCGAGGTGATCGCGTTCGACACACCCGAGGCGGTGCGCTCCAATGCCAAGGTGCAGGAGGCCTACCTCGGCTCTCCGGTCGCGGACAGCCAGGCGGGAGTTCACTGATGCTGAAAATCGAAAACCTGCATGCCTATTACGGCAAGAGCCATGTGCTGCATGGCGTCAATTTCGAGGTGGCGCAAGGCGAGATTGTGGCCCTGTTGGGGCGCAACGGCTCGGGCCGTTCCACCACGGCCAAGGCCATCATGGGCCTGGTCGAGTGCCAGGGCAGCATCGACTGGAAAGGGCAGTCGCTCCAGGGCAAAAAGGCCTTTGAAATCGCCCACCAGGGCCTGGGCTATGTGCCGGAAAACCGCGAGATTTTCCCCAAGCTGACGGTGCACCAAAACCTGCAACTGGGTCAAAAGCGCAGCGGTAAAAATGGCCGCTGGTCTTTCGAGGACATGTTCAACATGTTCCCTCGGCTCAAGGAGCGCGAACACACCGAAGCTGGCGTGCTGTCGGGTGGCGAACAGCAAATGCTGACGCTTTGCCGGACCCTGATGGGGGACCCCGACCTGATCATCATCGACGAGCCGACCGAGGGTTTGGCGCCCAAAATTGTCGAATTGGTCGGTCAATTCCTGCAAAGCCTCAAAACCCGTGGCGTGTCGGTGCTGCTGATCGAGCAAAAACTCACCATCGCCATGAACATTTCCGATCGGGCTTTGGTGATGGGCCATGGCAGCATTGTTTTCGAAGGCACGCCCGATGAGCTTCGGGCCAACAGCTACATCCGCAAGGAGTGGTTGGAGGTCTGAGGACACGCCAGCTGAAGGTCTCCAGGGCGACAAAAATTCTTTTTTTGTCAGCCCTTTTTTTGTCTACAATGGCAAAAAACGAACGGTCGTTCTTTTTTAATTTTCTTTCGAAGGAACTCCAGCATGACTGCTGAATACAAAGTCCACGGTGATGTCGCGGTCATCACATTGACGAATCCGCCCGTCAACGGTCTGGGGCTGTCGACCCGCGTGGGCATCACCGATGGCCTGCAAAAGGCCAACCTCGATCCGGCCGTCAAGGCCATTGTGATCACCGGTGCCGGAAAGGCTTTCTCCGGCGGGGCCGACATCCGCGAGTTCGGTTCACCCAAGGCCTTGCAGGAGCCGAACCTGCTGAGCGTGATCCGCGCTTGTGAAAATTCGATCAAGCCTGTGGTGGCCGCCATGCACTCGGTGGCCATGGGTGGCGGTTTGGAGTTGGCCCTGGGCTGCCACTACCGCATCGCAGCCCCCGGCACCTCCATCGCCTTGCCCGAAGTCAAGCTGGGCCTGATCCCCGGCGCGGGGGGCACGCAGCGTTTGCCGCGCGTGATCGGTGTCGAGCCTGCACTCAACATGATCGTCAGTGGCGAGACCGTCCCCAGCGACAAGCTGGCCATGTTGCCTGGCCAGAAACTGTTCGATGCGATGGCCCAGTCTGCTGAAAGCTTGCCGGAAGAGGCCCTGGCCCTGGCCCGCAAAGTGGCTGCGGCCCATGCCGATGGCGCACCGCTGCCCCTGGTGCGCAACCTGCCGTGCAAACACCCCCAAGGCGATGCCTACTTCCAGTTCGCACGCAACATGGTCAAGGGCATGGCCAAAAACCTGCCAGCACCCGCCAAGTGCGTGGACGCGGTGGAAGCGGCCACCAAGAAGAAGTTCGAAGACGGCCTGGTGTTTGAGCGCGAAATTTTCATCAACCTGATGTGGACCCCCGAGTGCCGTGCCTTGCGCCACATCTTCATGGCCGACCGTGCCGCCTCCAAGATCCCCGATGTGCCCGAAGACACGCCCAAGCGCAACATCCAGTCGGTGGCCGTGATTGGGGCCGGCACCATGGGTGGCGGCATTGCCATGAATTTCCTCAATGCCGGCATCCCGGTCAAGATGCTGGAGATGAAGCAAGAAGCACTGGACCGGGGCTTGGCCACCATCCGCAAGAACTACGAAGCCCAGGTGAAGAAGGGCAAGCTCAAACAGGACAAGTACGAGCAGCGGATGGCGCTCTTGTCCACCACCTTGAGTTACGACGACATCGGGCAGGCCGATCTGGTGATCGAGGCGGTGTTCGAGGACATGGGCGTCAAGGAAAGCGTGTTCAAACAACTGGACCGGGTCATGAAACCGGGTGCGATTTTGGCCACCAACACTTCGACGCTGGATGTCAACCAGATCGCCGCTTTCACCGGCCGTCCGCAGGACGTGGTGGGCATGCATTTCTTCAGCCCGGCCAACGTGATGAAGCTGCTCGAGGTGGTGCGTGGTGCACAAACCGCCAAGGACGTGCTGGCCACGGTGATGGCGATTGGCAAAAAGATCAAGAAAACATCGGTGGTCTCGGGCGTGTGCGATGGCTTCATCGGCAACCGCATGATCGAGCAGTACAGCCGTCAGGCCGGTTTCCTGATCGAAGAAGGTTGCACCCCCGAGCAAGTGGACAAGGCGGTCGAAAAATTCGGTTTTGCCATGGGTCCTTTCCGCATGGGCGACCTGGCGGGCAACGACATCGGCTGGGCCATCCGCAAGCGACGTTACGTTGAAAAGCCCGGTCTCAAGTACAGCAAGACCGCAGACTTGCTGTGCGAAATGGGTCGCTATGGGCAAAAGACCGGCGCAGGCTGGTACGACTACCAGGCCGGCAAGCGCGATGCGATCCCCAGCGCCGTGGTGGTCGAGATGATCGAGAAGCACCGCGCCGCCTTGGGCATCACACCGCGCAAGATTGCCGACGAGGAAATCGTGCAGCGCCTGGTCTACGCCCTGGTCAACGAGGCCGCGCACATCCTCGAAGAAGGCATTGCCAGCAAGGCCAGCGACATCGACATGGTCTACCTGACCGGTTATGGCTTCCCGATCAGGCGTGGCGGGCCCATGAACTACGCCGACACCGTCGGCCTGTTCAATGTGGCCGAAGCCATGAAGCGCTTTGCCCGCAATCCCCACGACGACGCCCAATTCTGGCAACCCGCGCCGCTGCTGGCACGGCTGGTGGCCGAAGGCAAGACATTCAATTGATTCATTAAAGGTTCACCATCATGACGAATGCTGTCATCGTATCCACCGCACGCACCCCACTGGCCAAGAGCTGGAAGGGTGCCTTCAACATGACCCACGGCGCCACCCTGGGCGGCCACGCGGTGCAACATGCCGTGGCCCGCGCCGGCATCGAGGCCGCCGAGGTCGAAGACGTGATCATGGGCTGCGCCAACCCCGAGGGCGCCACCGGCGCCAACATCGCCCGGCAAATCGCCCTCAAGGCCGGTTTGCCCATCTCGGTCTCGGGCATGACCGTGAACCGGTTTTGCTCGTCGGGCCTGCAAACCATTGCCCTGGCCGCGCAACGCATCATCGCCGGTGAAGGCCAGGTGTATGTGGCCGGTGGCGTGGAAAGCATCTCGTGTGTGCAGCAGGAGATGAACCTGCACATGCTGCAGGACCTGTCCTTGGCCAAGATGAAGCCCGAGATTTACTGGAACATGCTGCAAACCGCCGAGCAGGTGGCCAAGCGCTACAAGATCGGCCGTGACCGCATGGACGAGTACGGCGCTGCCAGCCAGCAAAAGGCCTGCGCGGCCCAGGCCGCGGGCTTGTTCGCCGACGAAATCGCCCCCATCACGGTGACCGCTGGCGTGGCCGACAAAGTGATGGGCCTGATGACCAAGCAGGTGACCGTCAGCGTGGACGAAGGTCTGCGCGAGGGCACCACCGTGGAGGCCATCAGCGGTCTGCGTTCGGCCTTGCCTGGCGGCCTGATCTCGGCGGGCAATGCCAGCCAGTTCTCGGACGGCGCCGGTGCCTGCGTGCTGATGGACGAAAAGTTGGCCGAGCAGCGGGGCCTCAAGCCCCTGGGCCGATTCCTGGGCTTTGCGGTGGCCGGTTGCGAGCCCGATGAGATGGGCATTGGCCCCGTGTTCGCCGTGCCCAAGGCCCTGTCGCGCCTGGGCCTGACGGTCAACGACATTGACCTGTGGGAGCTCAACGAGGCCTTTGCGGTGCAGGTGCTGTATTGCCGCGACAAGCTGGGCATCCCTGCCGAGCGTCTGAATGTCAACGGCGGCGCCATCGCAGTCGGTCACCCCTACGGTGTCTCGGGCCAGCGCCTGACGGGCCATGCCCTGATCGAAGGCAAGCGCCGCGGCGCCAAGCGCGTGGCCGTGACCATGTGCATCGGCGGCGGCATGGGCGCTTGCGGCATCTTCGAGGTGCTGTGAAGGTGCAGGCCATCGGCTGTCGCCAGGATGGCTGATTTTCAAAGGGGCAGGGGGCATGATGCCTTCTGCCCTTTTTCCATTGCAAGAGAAGACCCGACATGCGTTTGCGCCCCACCCTCGATTTTTTGCTGCATGACTGGCTCCAGGTGGAAAGCCTGCAAAGCCGTGAACGTTTTGCCGACCACTCGCGCGACACCTTTGACGCGGTGCTCGACACCTGCGAGCGCATCGCCCGCGAGAAATACGCCCCCTTCAACCGTTTGGTGGACACGCAGGAGCCGCAGTTCGATGGCGAGAAGGTGATCCTCCCGCAGGCCACCCACGATGCTTACCAGGCCTATGCCGAGTCCGGCATGCTCAGCGCCGCGCAGGATTACGCGATTGGCGGCATGCAGTTGCCCTACACGGTGGAGGCTGCGGCCAATGCCTTTTTTGCCATGGCCTCGGTCAGCATCGGTTCGGGCATGCTGACCAGCGGCAATGCCAACTTGCTCATGGTGCATGGCACCGAGCTGCAAAAACAGGTGTTTGCCGCCAACGAGTTTTCGGGCCGGTTCTCGGGGACCATGTGCCTGTCCGAGCCCCAGGCCGGATCGTCGCTCAGCGATGTGACGACCCGCGCCACCCCCGATGGTTCCGACTTTGCATCCGACCCGCTCGGTCCCCGTTACCGCCTCAAGGGCAACAAGATGTGGATCTCGTCGGGCGAGCACGAGTTGTCTGAAAACATCGTCCACCTGGTCTTGGCCAAGATCCCCGACGACCAAGGCCAGCTGGTGCCCGGTGTCAAGGGCATTTCGCTGTTCATCGTGCCCAAAAAGCTGGTGGACACCCAAGGTCAGCTGACCGGTGAGCGCAACGATGTGGCGCTGGCCGGGCTGAACCACAAATGCGGCTGGCGTGGCACCACCAACACCTTGCTGAACTTTGGCGAGGGCAAGTACCCGGTGCGCGGCAGCGCAGGGGCTGTGGGCTATTTGGTCGGCCAAGCGGGCGATGGCCTGCGGTGCATGTTCCACATGATGAACGAGGCCCGCATCGGCGTGGGCATGGCCGCCACCATGCTGGGCATGGCCGGTTACTACGCCAGCCTGGACTACGCCAAAAACCGTCCGCAGGGCCGCCCTGCCGGGGCAGGGGGCAAGGATGCCCGCCAGCCCCAGGTGCGCATCATCGAGCATGCCGACATCAAACGCATGCTGCTGGCCCAGAAAGCCTACAGCGAGGGCGCCCTGGCGCTCGCGCTGTACTGCGCCCGGTTGGTGGACGAGCAACACACGGGCACGGCCGACAGCGCCGATGTGGCCCACTTGCTGCTCGAGGTGCTGACGCCCATCGTCAAGAGTTTTCCCAGTGAATGGTGCCTGGAGGCCAACAGCTTGGCCATCCAGATCCACGGGGGCTATGGTTACACCCGCGACTTTCCGGTGGAGCAGTACTGGCGCGACAACCGACTGAACATGATCCACGAGGGCACCCACGGCATCCAGGCCATGGACCTGCTGGGCCGCAAAGTGCGGATGGAAAACGGCCGGGGCTGGCAGCTCTTGGCCGAGCGCATGCGGGCCACGGCGGCCCAAGCCCAGGCGCATTGGGCGCCGGAAGCCGCAGCCTTGCGCGACGCCCTTGAGCAAGTCGCACAAGCCACCGAGCAGGCCTGGGCGGGGGCCGAGCCGGCGCAGGCCCTGGCCAACGCCGTGCCCTACATGCAGGCCTTTGGGCACACCGTCATCGCCTGGATCTGGCTGGATGTGGCCTGCAGCACGGCCGACGCCAGCAGCCCTGCGGCCCAGGGACGCCACGCCGCCTGCCGCTACTTTTTCCGCTACGAACTGCCCAAGATCGGTGCCTGGCTGAATGTGGTGCGCAGCCGCGATTCGACCTGCGCCGATCTGCCCGAGGAGGCGTTTTGATGCTCCGACACATCGTGATGTGGCAACTGCACCCGCAGGCCGAGGGCGCGGACAAGGCCAGCAACCTCGCCAAAGCCAAGGCCCTGTTGCTCTCATGTGCGCAAGTCGTGCCCGGCATCCGGACCTTTGAAGTGGCCACCGCCACCCCGGGCATGGACTGCAGCAGCGACCTGGTGCTGCACATGCTGGTGGATGACGCGCAGGTGCTAGCGGCCTACCAAAATCACCCGCAACATCTGGCCATCAAACCTTTCATGAAAGCCGTGGTGCAAGAGCGCCGCTGCATGGACTACCTGGTCTGACCCCTCACCCCCACTGCCCATTGGGCGAACAAGGATTTTTTTCATGGCACGCAGCATCCAACAACTTTTCGACCTGACTGGCCAGGTCGCCCTCGTCACCGGTGGCTCGCGCGGACTGGGCCTGCAAATGGCCCATGCGCTGGGCGAGGCCGGCGCCAAGATCATGCTCAGCTCGCGCAAGGCGGCCGACCTGGAGGAGGCCGCTGCCGAACTGCAGGCCGCGGGCATCGATGCGCGCTGGATCGCCGCCGACTGCGGCAAGGAAGAGGACATCCGCCGCCTGGTGGCTGACACCATGGCGCGCATGGGCCCCATCGACATCCTGGTGAACAACGCGGGCGCGACCTGGGGTGCGCCGGCCGAGCAGCACCCGGTCGAGGCCTGGGACAAGGTGATGAACCTCAATGTCCGGGGTTATTTCATCCTGTCGCAAGAGGTGGCCAACCGCAGCTTCATCCCGCGTGGCAAAGGCCGCATCCTGAATGTGGCCTCGATCGCCGGTCTGGCGGGCAACCCTTCCGAGATGAAAACCATCGCCTACAACACCTCCAAAGGCGCGGTGATCAACTTCACCCGTGCCCTGGCCGGGGAGTGGGGCGAGCATGGCATCACCGTGAATGCCATTTGCCCGGGCTTTTTCCCCAGCAAAATGACCCATGGCCTGCTCGAGAAGCTCGGAGCCGACAAGATGGCCCAGGGCGCGCCCTTGCGTCGTCTGGGCGATGACGAAGACCTCAAAGGCCTGGCCGTGCTGTTCGCATCGGACGCGGGCAAACACATCACCGGCCAATGGCTGGCGGTGGACGGTGGCGTCAGCGCCATCATCGGCGGTTGAGGAGCAGGCGGACTGCAAGATGAGCATCCCCTTCGGCGTCAAAATCCCCTTTGTCGAACACCTGGGCTTCAGCCTGGAGAGGTTTGACAATGGCCAGTCCGAGCTGCGGTTCGCCCCACGGCCCGAGCACTGCAACTCGTTCGATGTCACCCACGGTGGCGCGGTCATGACCTTTTTGGACGTGGTCATGGCCACCGCAGCGCGCAGCGTCGACCCGGACATGGGCGTGGTCACCATCGAGATGAAGACCACCTTCATGCGCCCGGCCAAAGTGTCCCCAGGCCAAGCCCTGGTGGGCCAAGGCCTGTTGCAACACCGCACGCGCAGCATGGCCTTCACCGAAGGCAGTGTGTTCGATGCCCAAGGCCAGTTGTGCGCCCGGGCCACGGGCACCTTCAAGTACGTGAGCCGGCGCGAATCGCCCGCCATCTCGACCGATTAATCCTTTCAAACCCAACGGAGACCCCCCATGCCCACCAACCAACGCATCGTTCTGGACAACCGCCCGCAAGGCGAGGCCACGGTCAGCAACTTCAAAATGGTCGAGCTGCCCGTGCCCGAGCTGCAAGACGGTCAGGTGCTGGTTCGCCACCACTACCTGAGCCTGGACCCCTACATGCGCGGCCGCATGAACGACAGCAAGAGTTATGCGCAGCCCCAGCCACTGGGCGAGGTCATGATCGGTGGCACCGTGGGTGAGGTGGTCGACAGCCGCCACCCCAAATTCAAGGCGGGTGACCAGGTGGTCGGCATGGGCGGTTGGCAAACCTACAGCGTGGTGGATGCCAACCAGGTCGGTGCCCTGCGCAAGGTCGACACCACCCATGTGCCCCTGTCGCACTACCTGGGCGCGGTGGGCATGCCCGGTGTGACCGCCTGGTATGGCCTGGTCAAGATCATTGCCCCCAAGGCCGGAGAGACCGTCACGGTGAGCGCCGCCAGCGGGGCCGTGGGCAGCGCTTACGGTGCATTGGCCAAGGCGCGTGGCTGCCGTGTGGTGGGCATCGCCGGTGGCAAGGACAAGTGCGATTACGTGGTCAAGGAGCTGGGCTTTGACGCCTGCATCGACTACAAGGAACACGCGGATTACCTGAGCCTGTCCAAGGCCTTGCGCCAAGCCTGTCCGAACGGCATCGATGGCCATTTTGAAAACGTGGGCGGCATGGTGCTGGACGCGGTGATGCTGCGCACCAACGCCTTTGC
>JAIXXW010000093.1 GCA_027490555.1 Comamonadaceae bacterium
GAGGTGATGGGCCATGGGGTTCTTTCAGGAGGCGGCGGATGAGGGGGTGCACGATGCCCAAGGCATCAGGCCAGCCAGCGCTTGCGGCGCTTGTAGCTCTTGACGTCCTTGAAGCTTTTACGCTCACCGCCACCCATGCCCAGGTAAAACTCTTTCACATCCTCGTTGCTGCGCAGATCCGCAGCGTCGCCGTCCATCACGATGCGGCCCGACTCCATGATGTAGCCGTAATCCGAGTACTTCAGCGCCATGTTGGTGTTTTGCTCGGCGATCAGGAATGTGACTTTTTCCTTGTCGTTCAGGTCTTTGACGATGTTGAACACCTCTTCCACGATCTGGGGGGCCAGGCCCATGGAGGGCTCGTCCAGCAGCATCACGCTGGGGTTGGTCATGAGGGCACGGCCAATCGCGCACATCTGCTGCTCGCCGCCAGAGGTGTAGGCCGCCTGCGAGGTGCGGCGCGTTTTCAGGCGCGGGAAATAGGTGTAGACCTTGTCCAGGTTGGCGGCAATCTCGCCCTTGTCGGTGCGGGTGTAACTGCCGGTCAACAGGTTTTCCTCGATCGACAGGTGGGCAAAGCAGTGGCGGCCTTCCATGACCTGCACAACGCCCCGGTTGACCAGGTCAGCGGGTGTGAGGTTCTCGATGCGTTCGCCACGCAGCTCGATGCTGCCCTTGGTCACATCGCCACGCTCACCCTTGAGCAAATTGGAAATCGCTCGCAAGGTGGTGGTTTTGCCGGCCCCGTTGCCACCCAGCAGCGAGACGATGCCCTGCTCCGGCACCTGCAGGGACACGCCCTTGAGCACCAAAATCACATGGTTGTAAATGACTTCGATGCCGCTGACGTTCAGAACAATGTTTTTGTCGCTCATGGACTTTGCCTTTTCTTGATGGGGGGGTTCAAGCCAGATGGCACCCCTGCACGCAAGGGTGACATCTGACGGCTGCCACCCGCGCAAGCCGGTGGCAGCAGACCACTGCCGCAACTGCGGCAGTGGCTGTTCCGATCAGGACTGGCAATCCGCTGGGGTGCGGCGTGTGATCTTCTTCTCGGCCGCGTACTTGTCGGCAGCGGCCTTCACCATGGGCTTGATGATCTGCTCATCGGCCTGCATCCAGTCGCTGGTGAATTGCCACTTGGTGCCGTCCCAGGTGTGGATACGGGCCCAGTTGGCGCCCATGTGGTCCGCGCACGAGGTGGAGATGGGGCGCAACACACCCTTGAAGCCCAAAGCGTCGAGCTTGGCCTGGGTCAGGTTCAGGTTTTCATAGCCCCAGCGTGCTTGCTCGCCGGTCATGACTTTGCCCTTGCCGTACTTCTCTTGGGCCTGACGCACACCTTCCACGGCAAACATGGCGCTGAACAAACCGCGCATGTACAGCACTTCACCCACTTCGTCACGTGGGCCTGTGCCCTGGCCTTTGGCGTGCAGCTTGTCCAGCACTTCTTTCACGATCGCAGAGCCCTTTTCGGTGCCGTGCTGCATGGTGATGGCGTTGTAGCCCTTGGCACCCATGCCAATGTCTTTGACATCGGGCTCGGCACCGGCCCACCACACGCCCCAGATGTTTTCACGGGGGTAGCCGGTGGCTTGGGCTTCCTTGAGCAAGGTGGAGTTCATGACGCCCCAGCCCCAGTTGACGACGTAGTCAGGGCGCTCGCGGCGGATCTGCAGCCAGGTGGATTTTTGCTCCACGCCGGGGTGGGTCACAGGCAACAGGCTCAGCTTGTAGCCGTGCATGGCCGCACGCTCTTGCAGGATCGGGATGGCTTCTTTGCCAAAGGGGCTGTCGTGGTACACCAAGGCAATGTGCTTGCCCTTGAGCTTGTCAAAACCACCGGCCCGCTTGGCGATGTCCTGGACGATGACGTCACCGGCCACCCAATAGGTGCCGGCCAGGGGGAAGTTCCACTTGAACACGCCACCATCGGCCGATTCGCTGCGGCCATAACCGGCGGTGATCAATGGGATCTTGTCGATGGGGGCTTTTTCGGTCAAGGCAAAGGTGATGCCGGTGGACAATGGCTGGAACACGGTCGCGCCGCCGTTCTTGCCTTTCAGGCGCTCATAGCATTCCACGCCACGGTCTGTGGCGTAGCCGGTTTCGCACTCTTCAAAGCTGACCTTCACGCCGTTGATGCCGCCGCGCGCATTGACCAGCTTGAGGTAATCCACATAGCCATTGGCAAAAGGCACACCGTTGGGCGCATAGGCCCCTGTGCGGTACACCAGCACGGGGAAGAATTGCTCTTTGGTTTGAGCGGTGGCGACCGTGCTGACCAGCGCACTGGCCAGTCCGGCAGCGGCCACGGTGGTGGCCAGGACGAGTTGACGAAGCTTCATGGATTGTCTCCTGTAAAAAAGGTGGAAGCACTGGGGGAAAAAATCGGAACGCACATCAATGGGGGAAAGGCCAAAGGCGCAGCTTTTGCTTGGCGATCGACCACAGTTTGGCCAGGCCGTGGGGCTCAACGATCAAGAACCAGACGATCAAAGCACCAAAAATCATGAACTCGGTGTGTGAGACCAAGGCTGTGGAAATCGTCACACCCGCAAGGCTGCCCAACCAGGGCAAAAACTGGTTGAGGAAAATCGGCAAGATCACGATGAAGGCGGCGCCAAAAAAGCTGCCCATGATCGAGCCCATGCCGCCAATGATGACCATGAACAGCAGCTGGAATGAGCGGTCAATGGAGAACGCCGCAGGCTCCCAAGAGCCCAGGTGCACAAAACCCCACAAACCACCGGCCACGCCGATGATGAAAGAGCTGACCGCGAACGCGCTGAGTTTGGCGTACACCGGACGGATACCGATGACGGCGGCGGCCACGTCCATGTCGCGGATCGCCATCCATTCACGGCCGATGGCCGAGCGCACCAGGTTTTTGGCAAGCAAGCCAAACACCACCAAAAACGCCAGGCAGAACAGGTACTTTTCCAGCGGGGAATTGATGGTCCAGCCCAGCACATTCAGGTTCGACACCGACACCGAGCCCGATGGGTTGTTGTTGGTGAACCAACCCACACGCAAAAACGCCCAGTCACAGAAAAATTGCGCCGCCAGCGTCGCTACCGCCAGGTACAGGCCCTTGACGCGCAAACTCGGGATGCCAAAGAAAATGCCAACCACCGTGGCGAAGAAACCGCCTGCGAGCAAGGCCACAATCAGCGGCATGCCGTCGATCCGCACATAGGTGTTGTAGGCCATGTAGGCGCCGACCGCCATGAAGGCCCCTGAACCCAGCGAAATCTGGCCGCAATAGCCCACCAGGATGTTCACGCCCAGCGCGGCCAGCGACAGGATCAGGAAGGGAATCAGGATGGCGCGGAACATGTATTCATCGACCAGCAAGGGCACGCCCACGATGGCGAAGGCAATGATCGCCAAGATGGCCCAGCGGTCTTGCGCGATGGCGAAAATCTGTTGGTCGCTGCGGTAAGAGGTCTTGAACTGACCGTTTTCTCTGTAAAACATGTTTTTCTCTCCTTACACGCGGTCGATGATTTTTTCGCCGAACAGACCTTGCGGGCGGAA
>JAIXXW010000322.1 GCA_027490555.1 Comamonadaceae bacterium
AGCTCGGGGTAATGCACCCGCACCCGGGCTTTGGCGCAAGCGGCATTGAGCTGCGCACGCAAGGCGCGGTTGGCCCCCACCCCACCGGCCACCACCAGACGCTGCATGCCCGAGCGCTTGAGCGCGTTCATGGATTTCCTGACCAGCACCTCGACAATCGCCGCCTGGGTCGAGGCGGCCAGGTCGGCCCGCTCGGGTGCGCCTTCGGTGTGGGCGGCGGGGCCGATCTTCTGGCTTTGTGTCAGCACAGCGGTTTTGAGCCCCGCAAAAGAAAAGTCCAGGTCGCCGCTGTGCAGCAAGGGCCTGGGCAGCTTGTAGGCCTCGGGGTTGCCTTGCTCTGCCAGCCGCGACAAGCCCGGGCCACCCGGATAGGGCAGGCCCATGAGTTTGGCCGACTTGTCAAAGGCTTCGCCCGCAGCGTCGTCGATCGTCTCGCCCAGCAGCGCATAACGGCCCACCCCGTCCACCCGCATCAACTGCGTGTGGCCGCCCGACACCAGCAAGGCCAGGAAGGGGAACTCGGGGGGGTCGGCACTCAGAAACGGCGAGAGCAAATGCCCTTCCAGATGGTGCACACCCAGCACCGGCTTGCCCAGGGATGCGGCCAACGCACAGGCCACACCCGAGCCCACCAAGAGCGCGCCGGCCAAGCCCGGACCCCGGGTGTAGGCCACCACGTCGATGTCGGCCAAGGTGGCGCCCGCCTCGGCCAGCACCTGGCGCGTGAGCGGCAGCACCCGGCGGATGTGGTCACGGCTGGCCAACTCGGGCACCACGCCGCCATAGGCCTGGTGCATCTCGATTTGGCTGTACAGGGCGTGCGACAACAGGCGCGGCAAAGCCTCGCCGGTGGTTTCCACCAGGGCCACGCCCGTTTCGTCGCAAGAAGATTCAATGCCCAGGATTCGCATCCCTGCGAGTTTAAGCGGCGGGCGGGTGCCCCGCGGCTTGTCCATAATGGCGGCTTTCTTCGATGCCGGACCTGCCATGACCCCACTGCGCCTGATTTCCTCCATGGCCACCAAGCCGCTGCTGGCCGACCTGGTGGCGCTGTACCACACCCGCGCCCCCGGGGTGCAGGTGCTGGTGGAATCGGTCGGCGGCGTGGACGCGGCCCGGCGCGTGCAGGCGGGCGAAGCCTTTGACGGCGTGGTGCTGGCCAGCGACGCCATCGACAAACTGGTGGCCAGCGGCCATGTGCTGGCGGGCAGCCGGGCCGATCTGGTGCGCTCGGGCGTGGCGGTGGCGGTGCCGGCCGGGCAAGCCGTTCCCGACATCTCGAGCGAAGCCGCACTGCGGGCCGCCATCCTGGCCGCGCCCACCCTGGGCTATTCCACCGGCCCAAGCGGCGTGCAACTGGCCAAACGGTTCGAGGCCTGGGGCATTGCCGACACCATCGCGCCTCGCATCGTGCAGGCCCAGCCCGGCGTGCCGGTGGGCTCCCTGGTGGCCCAGGGCCAGGTGGCACTGGGCTTTCAGCAACTGAGCGAGATGCTGGGCGTGCCGGGCATCACCATCGTGGGCATGCTGCCCCCGGCGGTGGAAATCATCACCACTTTTTCTGGCAGCGTGGCCTGCAGCAGCCACCAGGCCGAGGCGGTGCGCGCCCTCTTGGCCTTTTGGACATCGGCCGAGTGCACGCCACTCAAGGTGCAACACGGCATGCAGGCGGCCTGAGGCCCGCCACAGCCAGCGTGCGCGCATCGGGCGCTCGAAAGCCGCGCCCGTCATTTGGCTTATGCCAAATATGTATTTGTTGACTGCAGCGATAGATCAGAAAATTGGATCAACCCATCTCTGAACCGATCTGTGGTCTGACATGCCCCCTCTTTCTGCCCCACGCTGCACCCTGGTCGGTGCAGGTCCTGGCGACCCCGAACTGCTGACCCTCAAGGCCGTCAAGGCCATTGCCAAGGCCACCTTGCTGCTGGTGGACGATCTGGTGAACGACGCGGTGCTGGCCCACGCCTCACCCACCGCCCGCATCGTGCATGTGGGCAAGCGCGGCGGCTGCCAAAGCACACCCCAGGCCTTCATCGACAAGATGATGGTCCAGGCCGTGCAAGACGGCGAACAGGTGGTGCGCCTCAAGGGCGGCGACCCCTTCATCTTTGGCCGGGGCGGCGAAGAAGTCGAGCACCTGCGCGCTGCAGGCATCGAGGTGGACGTGGTCAATGGCATCACCGCGGGCCTGGCCGGCCTGAGCAGTC
This sequence comes from Comamonadaceae bacterium, assembly GCA_027490555.1. GTDB lineage: Bacteria > Pseudomonadota > Gammaproteobacteria > Burkholderiales > Burkholderiaceae_C > Limnohabitans_A. The sequence goes on from JAIXXW010000322.1 coordinate 2,211, forward strand.
TGGGCGCACCCTTGACGCACCGCGAACACGCGCACGGCGTGGTGCTGGTGACCGGCCACGCCAAACCCGGCGACAGCGGCACCGACTGGGTGCAACTGGCCCACACCGCCCGCCAGGCCAAACTGACCCTGGTGATTTACATGGGGGTGAGCAGCCTCGAGCACATCTGCCAGGGCCTGCTGCAAGGCCTGCCGGCCGACACCCCGGTGGCCATCGTCCAGCAGGCCAGCCTGCCCCAACAGCGCCAGGCCCTGAGCGTGCTGGGGGATCTGGTCCACACCGTGCAGCGCGAAGGCCTGCAAAGCCCCAGCATCATCGTGGTCGGCGATGTGGTTCGAGGCACCCGGGCCTGGCAGCTGCAAGGCGAAAGCCGAATCCAACGCACAGCCTGAGTCCAGCTCGACCGAGAGGCCAAGACACTACACTTCCCAGCCATGAATGCATGGGATGTGGTGATCGTGGGGGCCGGGGCTGCCGGTTTGTTTTGCGCAGGCGTCGCGGGCCAGCGCGGGCTGAAGGTGCTGGTCCTCGACCACAGCGACAAGGTCGCCGAAAAAATCCGCATCTCGGGTGGCGGGCGTTGCAACTTCACCAACCGCTTGCTCGACGCCACGGCGCCACAAAAGCACTTCATCAGCCAGAACCCGCATTTTTGCCGCTCGGCGCTGTCGCGCTACACCCCGCAGGATTTCATCGACCTGGTGCAAAAACATGGCATCGCTTTCCATGAAAAGCACAAGGGTCAGCTGTTTTGTGACCACTCGGCCGAAGACATCATCCGCATGCTGCTGGCCGAATGCGCGGCAGGCGGCGTGGACATCCGCAGCGGCTGCGCTGTGCAGTCGGTGCAAGCGCCCACCGAAAACGCCCCCCTTTACACGCTCGACACCACCCAGGGCACGCTGCAATGCTCGGCGCTGGTGGTGGCCACCGGCGGCTTGTCGATCCCCAAAATCGGCGCCAGCGACTGGGGCTACCGCATCGCCAGCCAGTTTGGCCTGCGCCTGGTG
>JAIXXW010000332.1 GCA_027490555.1 Comamonadaceae bacterium
GTCGTACTCGGCCCGCTCGGCCATGGCCTGCAGGGCCACCGGCACCTCCAGCGCACCGGGCACCATGACGTGGTCGATGCTGCTCACGCCCAGGGCTTCCAGTTCCTGGATGCAGGCTTGGGCCAGGGCGTTGGTGATGTCTTCGTTGAAGCGGGCCTGCACAATCCCGATGTGCAGAAATTGACCGTCGAGTTCCTCGGTCTGACCTTGGTTGGCGCCTTGCATGGTTATTCCTTCGGGATGTATGCGGTGATTTCCAGGCCGTAGCCGGTCATGCTGGGCATGCGGCGGGGCTGGCCCATGAGTTTCATTTTTTGCACGCCGCATTCGCGCAGGATTTGGGCGCCCACGCCGTAGGTGCGCAGGTCCATCTTTCCGCGCTCGGGCGCCTGGGCCGAGCGGGCGCGGCCTTCGAACTGGGCCAGCAGTTGCTCGGCCGATTCGCCGCAATTGAGCAGCACGGCCACGCCGCAGCCTTGGGCATGGATGTACTTCAGGCTCGCGTCCAGGCTCCAGGAGTGCATGGCGCGGTTGACTTCCAGCGCGTCAAGCACCGACAGGGGTTCGTGCACCCGCACCGGGATGTCGGCATCGGCAGACCACTGGCCCTTGACCAGGGCCAGGTGCACGGTCTGGCTGGGGGCATCGCGGAAAGCGTGGGCGATGAATTCGCCGTGCGCGGTGTGCAAGGGGCGGGTGCCGATGCGCTCGACCAGCGATTCGTTGCGGCTGCGGTATTCGATCAGGTCGGCGATGGTGCCGATCTTCAGGCCGTGTTCTGCGGCAAACAGCTGCAGATCCGGCAGGCGGGCCATGGTGCCGTCGTCGTTCATGATCTCGCAGATCACGGAGGACGGTGAGCACCCGGCCATGGCGGCCAGGTCGCACCCGGCTTCGGTGTGGCCAGCGCGCATCAGCACGCCGCCGTCGACCGCCTGCAGCGGGAAGATGTGACCGGGTTGCACCAGGTCGCTGGGCTGGCTGGACTTGGCCACGGCCACCTGCACCGTGCGGGCGCGGTCGGCGGCAGAGATGCCGGTGGTCACGCCTTCGGCCGCTTCGATCGAGACGGTGAAGGCGGTGCTGTAGACCGTGCCGTTGCGGGCGGCCATGGGCGGCAGCCGGAGGAATTCGCAGCGCTCGCGGGTGAGGGTCAGGCAGATCAGGCCCCGGCCGAAGCGGGCCATGAAGTTGATGGCTTCTGGCGTGACGTGGTCGGAGGCCAGCACCAGATCGCCCTCATTTTCCCGGTCCTCCTCGTCGACCAGGATCACGATGCGCCCGGCCTTCATCTCGGCCACGATCTCGTCGACGGGCGAAATCGCCACGGGTTTCAATTGCGCTGTTGCATTCATGGCGTGTCCTGCGGGGGGGTCGAGGGGTTCAGACCTGCACTGAGCATGCGCTCCACATAGCGGGCCACCGTGTCGATTTCGAGGTTGACCCGGCTGCCTGCCTGCAGGCTGCCCAGGGCGGTGTTGTCCACGGTGTGGGGGATCAGGTTGATGCTGATCTCGCAGCCATCGGAGCGGTCCAGTACCTGGTTGACGGTCAGGCTCACACCATTGACGGTGATGGAGCCCTTGTAGGCCAGGTATTTGGCCAGCGCGTGGGGGGCCAGGATGCGCAATTCCCAGCTTTCGCCCATGGGTGCGAAATGGCTGACCTGCCCCACACCGTCCACATGCCCAGACACGATGTGCCCGCCCAGGCGGTCGTGGGCACGCAGGGCTTTTTCCAGGTTGACCGAGCCTTCGGTGTCCAGTCCGCTGGTTTTGTCCAGGGATTCGGCCGAGATGTCGATGGTGAATTGACGGCGCTCGGGGTTGAAGGTGGTGACGGTCATGCAAGCGCCATTGAGGGCGATGCTGTCGCCGAGGCCCACATCGTCAAGGTACCCGGCTGGGGCCTCGATGGTGAGGCGCTTGCCGTGGTGTAAAGAGCGACCCAGGTCGTGGATGGCGACGATTCGCCCCACGCCGGTGATGATTCCGGTGAACATAGTGGTGTATTTTCGCAGGTTATGGGGAGCAATCCGGGCCATTCGACACAAAAAAGTGTTCACCTGTCGCAGGCGATGGACCCGCCCCCTCAGGGTAAACCAAGGCACCTTGGACGACGGCCTTCCCTAGAATGGTGCATTGCAGCAGATTTTCAATTGCAATGCCGCGTCAGGAGTTTTCATTGCCGGTCAAGCCTTCAGCCCAGTCGATCCAGCCAGACCCCGAAGCCCGCACGCCTTTGCACGGGGCGGTGCGGACGATCAAAAAATACCCCAACCGGCGTCTGTACGACACGCAAACGTCCAGCTATGTGACGCTGACCGAGATCAAGAAACTGGTCATGGCCTCTTCACCCCTGGTGGTGCTGGACGCCAAGACGGGCCAGGACCTCACCCGGTCCATCCTGCTGCAGATCATCTTGGAAGAGGAAACGGCCGGTGCGCCGATGTTCAGCGAGGCGGTGCTGTCCAACATCATCCGTTTTTATGGCCACGCCATGCAAGGGCATATGGGCGCCTATCTGGAGAGCCATGTGCAGTCTTTCATGGAATGGCAAAGCAAACTGGGAGAGTCCAGCCCGGTCCTCAGCCCAGAGCTGTGGGCGCAGTTCGTGCAATGGCAGACCCCCTTGATCCAGAGCATGTTCACCGGTCTGACCCAGCCGTCCCAGAACGTCATCGCGCAAATGCAGGAGCAGATGCAAAAGCAGATCCAAAAGAACACCGAGCAGCTGCTCGGGGTCATGGGTTTGAAGCCTTGATCGGCTTTTCCAGGGCGGGTGTCGGTCGCAGGACGTTTTTGCGGGGACAATGCGGGCATGAGTGAAACGAACGCCACCGCCTCCTTGCCCGTGCCCAAAGTGGGTTTTGTCAGCCTGGGCTGCCCCAAAGCCCTGACCGATTCCGAGTTGATCCTCACGCAACTGAGCGCCGAGGGCTACCAGACCTCCAAAACCTTTGAAGGCGCCGACTTGGTCATCGTCAACACCTGTGGCTTCATCGATGAAGCCATCCAGGAGAGCCTGGACACGATCGCCGAAGCCTTGAGCGAGAACGGCAAAGTCATCGTGACCGGTTGTCTGGGGGCCAAAACAGGCGAGGGCGGTGGCAACATGGTGCGGGAATTGCACCCCAGCGTGCTGGCCGTGACCGGTCCCCACGCCACCCAGGAGGTGATGGACGCGGTGCACACGCACCTGCCCAAACCCCACGACCCGTTACTGGACCTGGTGCCCGGTGGTTTCGGTGAGGCGGGACTCAAGCTCACACCGCGGCATTACGCTTATCTGAAAATCAGCGAAGGCTGTAACCACCGTTGCACGTTTTGCATCATCCCCTCGATGCGGGGCGACCTGGTCTCCCGCCCGATTGGCGATGTCTTGAAAGAGGCCAAGGCCTTGTTGGCGGGCGGTGTCAAAGAACTGCTGGTCATCAGCCAGGACACTTCGGCTTACGGGGTGGATGTGAAATACCGCACCGGCTTTTGGGATGGCAAACCGGTCAAGACCCGCATGCTGGAGTTGGTGCA
>JAIXXW010000071.1 GCA_027490555.1 Comamonadaceae bacterium
GTGATGGCGAAGTGGGTGGAGCGCCCACACCCAAGAACGACAGCGTCGCCTCGGTGATGATGGCGGTGGCCACCTGGATGGTGGCCAGCACCATGACCGGGCCCATCACGTTGGGCAGCACATGCTTGACCATGATGCGCAGGGATGCCACGCCCGTCACACGCGCGGCTTGCACGTATTCCTTGTTGCGCTCCACCAGCGTGGTGCCGCGCACCGTGCGGGCGTATTGCACCCAACCAGTGAGCGAGATCGAGATGATCAACACACCAAAGGCCAGTGACTCGTGCGCATTGGGAAACAGCGCACGGCCCACACCCGCAATCAAGAGCGCCACCAGGATGGCGGGGAATGACAACATCACATCACACAGGCGCATGAGGAGTGCGTCAATCCAGCCACCCCGAAAACCCGCCAGCAAACCCAGACCCACCCCCACCACCACAGACAAGATGACCGAGGCCAAGCCCCCCCCCAAGGAGATGCGCGATCCGTAGATGATGGCCGACAAAATGTCGCGGCCTTGGTCGTCGGTGCCCAGCAAGAACTTGGTGCTGCCGCCCTCCATCCAGGCTGGCGGCAAGCGGGCATCGCTCAGCTCCAGTGAGGCCAGATCAAACGGGTTGGTGGGTGCGACCCAGCCGGCAAACACCGCCGAGAACAAGCACACAAAGGCGATGGCCGCCGCCACCATGGCGGTGGGCGACTGGCGAAAGCTGTAGCCCACATCGCTGTGGAGCCAACGGGTCAAGACATTGCTCATGGTCACTTCACGGTGATGGACTTGAAGGGCATGGAGTTGTCACCACGCTGCACCAGCGTGACCTTTTTGCTGGTGCCCCAGGCCAAAGCCTGCTGGTGCAGTGGCAAGTGGCCAATGTCGGCGTTGTGCAGCTCAAAGACCTCTTTGATCATGGCATTGCGCTTGGCCTGATCGGTTTCGCTTTGGATTTTCACAGTCAGCTCGTCCACCTTGGGGTTGCAATAGGAACCCAGGTTGAACTGGCCTGTGCCCTTGTCGTCCACGCAGCGCATCAAGGCATTGAGCGCGTTGTGAGCGTCGTAGGTGCTGGGGGTCCAGCCCAGCAAATAGAAGCTGGTGTCACGGCGCAAAATTTTCGGGAAGTAGGTGCCCTTGGTCTCGGCCTTGAGGTTGATCTTGATGTTCACGCGGGCCAGGTTGGCCGCCACAGCTTCGCAGATCTGGCCGTCGTTCACATAGCGGTCATTGGGGCAGTTCATGTCGACGGTGAAGCCTGTGGGGTAACCCGCTTCGGCCAGCAGCTTCTTGGAGGCTTCCGGGTCAAACGGCAAACGCTTGTTGAGTTCGGGGTTGAAACCATTGATGCCCGGTCCGACCATCAGGGCGGTCGGGTTGGCCGCACCGCGCATCACCGTGCGCTTGATGCCTTCGATGTCGATCGCCTGGTAAAAAGCCTGGCGCACGCGCTTGTCCTTGAAGGGGTTTTTGCCCTTCACGCTCGAATACAGCAGCTCGTCGCGCCGCTGGTCCATGCCCAAAAAGATGGTGCGCAACTCGGGCGCGACCAGCGCGCGGGTGTTGGGGCTGGCGTTGATGCGCGGCACGTCTTGCACCGGCACGGGCTCCATGATGTCGATCTCGCCCGACAACAGGGCGGCCACGCGGGTCGGGTCATTGGAGATCACCGAAAAAATGACCTCGGTCACATTGCCTTCGATCTTGCCCCAGTAGTTGCCGTTGCGCACAAAGGTGGTGCGCACATTGGGCTGGCGTTCGCGCAGGCGGAAGGGGCCGGTGCCGTTGGCGCGGAACGAGGCGGCGTTCTCAATGCCCCTGCGGCGGTCCACCGGGCGTGTGGCCTGGTTGTCCTCGCACCATTTCTTGCTCATGATGAACACCGTAGACAGGACGTTGGGCAGGATGGGGAAAGGGGATTTGGTCTCGATCTCGATGGTGTGGCTGCCCAGCTTGCGCACTTCCTTGATGTCGTTGGTGTTGCTGCGCATGTCCGAGCCCTCGCCGGCAGCCCGGGCCAGGGAGAACACCACATCGTCGGCGGTGAACGGTGTGTCGTCGTGAAAGCGCACGTTTTTGCGCAACTCAAAACGCCACACGGTGGGCGAAATCTGCTTCCAGGACGTGGCCAGGGCAGGTTCAAACTGCAGGTCTTTGTTCACCCCCACCAGCGACTCGTACACGTTGTTGGTCACGCTCAGTTGCAGCGACTCGTTGAGCGAGTGCGGGTCCATCGACAAGGCATCGCCCTGGTTGGCAATGCGCACGGTGGTCGCCTGCGCGGCCCCCAGCGACAGGGCCGAGACGAGGGTGGCCGCCAACAAGGCGCGGGACAGTGGGGCAATGCGCATGGTGTTCTCCTGGGGTTGAAAGTGACAGACGGTCAGGCGCTGGCCTTGCAGGCCAGGGGCAAGGCTTGCTCAATCAAACTGGCGTGCAAAGCCGCGCCCAACGGCAAGATCTCGTCGTTGAAGTCGTAGCGGCTGTTGTGCAGCGGGTGCGGGCCGGGCCCGTGCGGCAGGCCTTGGCCAATGCGGATGTAGGCACCGGGTTTGGCCTGCAGCATGAAAGAAAAATCCTCGCCCCCCATGCTGGGCAGCATGTTGCGCCAGACCTTGTCTTCGCCCACCAGGCTGGCGGCCACGTCGCAGGCGAACTGCGCTTCGGGCACGGTGTTCACGGTGGCGGGGTAGACGCGTTCGTAGCTCAGTTCGGCCGAGGCGCCAAAGCCCTGGGCGATGCCCACGCACAAGGACCGCAAGCGGTCCTCGATCAGGTCTTGCACGCTCTCGCTGTAGGTGCGCACCGTGCCCACCAAGGTGACTTCGCCGGGGATCACGCTCATGGCACCCGGATGCCCGCCTTGCATCGCGCAAATGCTCACCACCGCCTGGTCGAACGCCGACAGGTTGCGCGCAACCACGCTTTGCGCGGCGGTGATGATGTGGCCGGCCACCAGCACCGGGTCCACGCCCTGGTGCGGCCGCGCGCCGTGTCCGCCTTTGCCGCGGATCAGGATCTCGATGCGGTCCACCGCCGCCTGCATCGGGCCGGGGGTGATGCCGATCACGCCCAAAGGCGTCTCGGGTGAGTTGTGCTGGGCATAGACCTGCTCGCACGGAAAGCGCTCGAACAGGCCGTCGTCCATCATGGCGCGGGCACCGGCAAAGCCCTCTTCACCGGGCTGGAAAATCAGCACCGCCGTGCCGTCAAAGCGCCGGGTTTCGGCCAGGTAGCGGGCTGCGCCCATCAGCATGGCGGTGTGGCCGTCATGGCCGCAGCCGTGCATCAAGCCCGGGCGGGTCGATGCCCAGGTGCAGTCGTTGAGTTCGCGCAAAGGCAGGGCATCCATGTCGGCGCGCAGACCGATCATGCGCCCCGGGTGGGTGGCAGAGCGGCCCTGGCCGTGCACCAGAGCCACCACACCGGTTTGCCCGATGCCGGTGTGGATGCTGTCCACGCCACACAGCTGGAGCATCTGGACCACACGGCCCGAGGTGTAGACCTCTTCAAAGCCGAGTTCGGGGTGGGCGTGCAGCTCGCGCCTGAAAGCCGTGAGCTCGGGGTGGAACTGGGCGATGCGGGCAAACGCCGCGCCCCGTCCCAGCACCGATTGCAAGGCGGCACCCATCTTCAATGGCCTCCGGGCTTGCCCACCCGCAGCCGGGGGTCGACCGCAAAGTAAAGCAAATCCACCACCAGGTTGATGACCACAAAGATCAGGGCGATCAGGCACAAATAGGCCGCCATGACCGGGATGTCGGCAAAGGTGACCGCCTGGATGAACAGCAAACCCATGCCAGGCCACTGGAACACGGTCTCGGTGATGATGGCGAACGCGATCAGACCGCCCAGCTGCAAGCCGGTGATGGTCATCACCGGCACCAGGGTGTTCTTGAGGGCATGGCCAAAGTGGATGGCGCGGTTGGACAGGCCGCGGGCGCGGGCGAACTTGATGTAGTCGGTGCGCAGCAC
>JAIXXW010000096.1 GCA_027490555.1 Comamonadaceae bacterium
GCTTGGACGACGAGCTGTTTTTGCGCACCCAGGGCGGCATGGTGCCCACCCCCTATGCGCTGCAACTGGCCGAACCCGTGGCCGCCGCGCTGGACGGGCTGCAACAGGCGCTGCAGGTGCGCGCCTCTTTTGCGCCGGCCCGCAGCGCGCGGCGTTTCACCCTGGCCATGACCGATGTGGGCGAGATGTATTTCCTGCCCGTGCTGATGGACGCACTGGCCCAGGCCGCACCGGGCGTGACGCTGAACGTGGTGGCGGTGACCAGCGCCAGCCTGGCCGAGGACATGGCCACGGGCCGCACCGACCTGGCGCTGGGCCTGCTGCCGCAGTTGCAGGCGGGCTTTTTTCAGCAAGCGCTGTTTCGCCAGCCCTATGTGTGCCTGATGCGCCAAGGCCATCCGCTGGCCCAGGCAGCAGACCTCACCCTGGCCGACTTTGCGGCCGCAGACCATGTGCAGGTGATCGCCGCAGGCACAGGGCATGGGCGCATCGACGAGGCCATCCGCGCTGCGCTCGAGCGCCAGGGGCTGCACCGGCGCATCCGCCTGACGGTGCCGCACTATGTGGCCCTGGGCGATGTGCTGGGGCATTCGGACCTGATCGCCACCGTGCCCGAGCGTTTTGCACAGCGCGTCACCGGCCCCTTTGCCCTGACCACCCGGGCCCTGCCCCTGGCGGTGGACGGCAGCGTGATCCACCAGTTCTGGCACGCCCGCCTGCACAAGGACCCGGGGCACCAGTGGCTGCGCGATCTGGTGGCCCAGCACTTTGGCGATGGCAGTCCAACCGGCGCAGCACACAAGGGCTGAACGGTTTGCCCCATCGCTCACAGGGTGAGCTCCTACAATGCAGGCCTCTGATTTAGGCCTTCCATGCTCCAATTCGACCTGCTCAAGACCGACCCGTCCAGCCACGCCCGCCGCGCAACACTGACCCTGAACCATGGCGTGGTGCAGACCCCCATCTTCATGCCGGTCGGCACCTATGGCACGGTCAAGGGCGTGATGCCGCGCAGCCTGCACGAGATGGGCGCGCAGATCATCCTGGGCAACACCTTCCATTTGTGGATGCGACCCGGGCTGGACATCATGCAAAGCTTCGGCGGCCTGCACCGCTTCGAGAAATGGGACAAACCCATCCTCACCGATTCGGGCGGGTTCCAGGTCTGGTCGCTGGGCGAGATGCGCAAGATCACCGAAGAGGGCGTGACCTTTGCCTCGCCTGTGAACGGCGACAAGCTCTTCATGTCGCCCGAAGTGAGCATGCAGATCCAGACCATCCTGAACTCGGACATCGTGATGCAGCTCGACGAGTGCACGCCTTACGAGACCAAGGGCCACCTGACGACCGAAGCCGAAGCCCGCAAGTCCATGGAGATGAGCCGCCGCTGGGCCTTGCGCTCCAAGAACGAGTTTGCCCGGCTGGAAAACCCCAACGCGCTGTTTGGCATCGTGCAAGGCGGGATGTTCGAGAACCTGCGCCAGGAATCGCTCGAAGCGCTGGTCGAGATGGACTTCCCCGGCTATGCGGTGGGTGGCGTGAGCGTGGGCGAGCCCAAAGACCTGATGCTGCAGATCATGGCGCACACGCCGCACCGCCTGCCCGCGCACAAACCGCGCTACCTGATGGGTGTGGGCACACCCGAGGACCTGGTGCAGGGCGTGGCCGATGGGGTGGACATGTTCGACTGCGTGATGCCCACCCGCAATGCCCGCAACGGCACGGTGTTCACCCGCTATGGCGACCTGAAGCTGCGCAACGCCCGCCACAAGAACGACCCGCAGCCGCTGGACACGAGCTGCACCTGCCACGCGTGTGCAGGCACGTCGGGCGTGTCTTGGGACCAAGGCGGCCGCGAGGGTTTCAGCCGTGCCTACCTGCACCACCTGGACCGCTGCGGCGAGATGCTGGGCCCGATGCTGACCACCATCCACAACCTGCACTACTACCTGAACCTGATGCGCGAGGTGCGCGAATCGCTGGACGCAGGCCAGTTCTCCGCATTCCGGGCGCAATTCAAAGCAGACCGGGCCCGCGGGGTCTGAGCCTCACACGCCGTCCAGGCCTGCGCGGGTGGCCTCGGCCTGTTGCCGGATCTGTGCCTTGTCGTCCTCGCTCATCTTGCCCACATGCTTGACCATGAGGGCGGTGCGCGGGTTGCTGGCGAAGTCTTGTTCGTGGCGGATCAGGAAATCCCAGTACAGCGTGGTCATGGGGCAGGCCTTGGGGCCGGTGCGCACATCGGGCTGGTAGCGACAGCCTTTGCAGTAGTTGCTCATGCGCGCGATGTACTGGCCGCTGGCCACATAGGGTTTGCTGGTGAAGCGCCCGCCGTTGGCGTGCAAGGCCATGCCCAGGGTGTTGGGCGTTTCCACCCACTCCACCGCATCCACGTACATGGCGCGGTACCAGGCACTGACCTGCTGCGGTGACAGCCCGGCCAGCACCGCGAACTGGCCGGTGACCATGAGGCGCTGGATGTGGTGCGCATAGCCGTGCTGCAGGCTTTGGCCGATGGTGGCCTGCATGCAGGCCATCTGGGTGTGGCCCGTCCAGTACCAGGCGGGCAGGTCGCGGGTGTGGCCGTAGTGGTTGGCCTCGGCCAGCTGCGGCATGTCCAGCCAGTACACGCCCCGGATGAACTCGCGCCAGCCCAGCACCTGGCGGATGAAGCCCTCCACACTGGCCAGGGGCAGGCCGCGCTGGTGGTAGGCCTGTTCGGCCGCGGCGATCACCTCGCGCGGGTTGAGCAAATGCAGGTTCAGGCTGCTGGCCACCAGCGCGTGCCAGCCAAAGGGCAGTGTGGTCCACATGGCGTCTTGCCAGGTGCCGAAGTGGTCCAGCCGCTGGTCGATGAAGTGCTGCAGCGCCACCAGGGCGTCTTCGCGGGTCACGGGCCAGCTGAAGTGCTCCAGCGTGCCCGGGTGGCTGGCAAAGCGCGCGCGCACAAGGGCGATCACGTCTTGCGTGACGCGGTCCGGCGCAAAGCGGGCCGGCGGCGGCACGGTGCCCGGGCCTTTGGCGCCAAAGCCCTTGCGGTTCTCGGCATCAAAATTCCATTGGCCTCCGATGGGCGCTTGGCCCTCCATGAGGATGCCGTGGCGCTTGCGCATCTCGCGGTAAAAGAACTCCATGCGCAGTTCCTTCTTGTGGCCCGCCCACTGGGCAAACCCTGCGCGGCTGCACAAAAAGTGCGTGTCGCCCACCCAGCGCAGCAGCACCTGGGCCTGGTCCGCGGCCTCTTCGATCAGCCTTTCCATGCGCCAGGCACCCGCCTCCATCACCACCAGCGCGCGGGGGCGGTGGCCTTGCAGGGCCTGCACCAAGCGCCCGGCAAAGTCAGCGGGCAGGGCCGGGTCGTCCAGCTGCATGTACCTGCACGGCCAGCGGCGGCGGTGCGCTTCGTTGGCAAAGTGGCGCATGCCCGACAAAAACAAGGCGATGCGGGCCTGGTGGTTCCAGACCTCGCCCGCCTCGCTGTCGGCCTCGATCATCAGAAGCCGGTCCTGGGCTGGGTCAAAGTCGACCAGGGCCGGGTTGTCCCATCCCAGTTGGTCGCCCAGCACCAAAATCAGGTGGCGTGTCATGGCTGGCCCTGACCGGCTGTCCGAACACTGGATTTGGCCGCCCGGCAGCGGTCGCTGCAGTACAGGACCTGGGCCCAGTTCTTGGCCCAGCTTTTGCGCCAGGTCATGGCGCGGCCACACACCACACAGTCTTTCTGTGGCAAAGCCTGTTTGTTCCCTTTGAATCCCAAATCTTTGACCATGCATTTATCCCAGCGCAAAAGGGCCAAGGTGACAATATGTTGAAACAAGTTTAAACTGATCAGTCACAAAATGATATTTCAAGTGCATATGAACCACTCTCGGGTAAAACAATGGGGCGTCACATTGGTGTTGACCCTGCTGGCGGCATTGCTGGGCTTGGGTCTGGACACTGTGCAAGCCAGCACGCCCAGCGCCAGCAGCGCGGCCGCCTGCCCGGCGCTGCTCAACCACACTTTTGCGCGGCTGCAGGACGAAAAGCCCCAATCGCTGTGCCAATATGCAGGCAAGGTGCTGCTGGTGGTCAACACCGCCAGTTTTTGCGGCTTCACCTCGCAGTACAAGGGTCTGGAAGCCCTGAACACCAAATACAAGGATCAAGGCCTGGTGGTGCTGGGCTTCCCGTCGAATGACTTTGCCCAGGAAAAAGGCAGCAACAAAGAGATTGCCGATTTTTGCGAAAGCACTTTTGGCGTGAAGTTTCCGATGTTCACCAAAACCCAGGTCACGGGCGACGGCGCTGCGCCCTTGTTCAAGCAGCTGACGGCCCAAACCGGCCAGAAGCCGCGCTGGAACTTTCACAAATACCTGATCGGCCGCGATGGCCAGGTGATTGACCAGTACAGCAGCATGACCGGACCCGAAAGCAAAACCCTGGTCTCGGCCATAGACAAAGCCTTGAAGGCCAAACCATGAACCAGCGCATGAAGCTGGCCATTGTGGGTTCGGGCATTTCCGGCCTGGCCGTGGCCCACACCCTGCAGCACCACGCCGACATCACCCTTTTTGAAGCGGGGGATTATTTTGGTGGCCACACCCACACGGTGGATGTGACGCTGCCCACGCCAAAGGGACTGGTCACGCACGGTGTGGACACCGGCTTTTTGGTGTTCAACGAACGCACCTACCCCAACCTGATCCAGCTGTTTGCCGAACTGAAGGTCGAGACCGCACCGTCTGACATGTCGTTTTCGGTCCAGGTGCCTGGCGCAATGAAGGGCAAGACCCTGGAGTGGAGCGGCACCGACCTGGACAGCGTGTTCGCCCAGCGCGGCAACCTGATCAACCCGCGCTTTTGGCGCATGCTGGCCGACGTCATGCGCTTCAACGCCCTGTGCACCCGCATCGCCAAAGACCAGCGCGAGGAAGAACTGCAGCAGCCCCTGAGCGATTTCCTGCGCACACACCGCTTCAGCGAGCCTTTTCGCGACTGGTATTTCCTGCCCATGCTGGGTTGCATCTGGAGTTGCCCGACCGACCAGATGCTGCAGTTCCCGGTGGCGACCATGATCCGGTTTTGCCACAACCATGGGCTGATCCAGGTGACGAATCGCCCGCAGTGGTTCAGCGTGGTGGGCGGTGCCCGAAACTACGTCGACAAAATTCTGGCGGGCGTGCATGACAAACGGCTGAACACCCCGGTGCGCCTGATCGAACGCGATGCGCAAGGCGTGCGCGTGATCACCGACGGCCATACCGAACGCTTTGACCAGGTGGTTTTGGCCACCCACACCGACCAGGCCTTGCGGCTGCTGCGCGAACCCAGCACCCACGAGCGCAGTCTGCTGGGTGCGATCCGTTACCAGGACAACCGCGCTGTGCTGCACACCGATGCCCGCGTGCTGCCGGCCAAGGCCAAGACCTGGGCCGCCTGGAACTACGAACGCGCTGCCAGCCATGAACGCGAATCTTCCAGCGTGTGCCTGCACTACCTGCTCAACCGCTTGCAGCGCATTCCCTTTGAACAGCCCGTGGTGGTCTCGCTCAACCCGCTGCAAGCCATCGACCCGGCCACCATCGTGGGCGAGTACGAC
>JAIXXW010000108.1 GCA_027490555.1 Comamonadaceae bacterium
AACCTTGGCGCGCGCTTTTGTGCAGTGCGGTTGGCGTGCCGTGCGTTTCAATTTCAGGGGTGTGGGTGCCAGTGCGGGCACCTACGACGAAGGTCGGGGTGAGGCTCAAGACATGCTTCGGGCCATTGAACAGTTGGCCCCAGAGGGACCGGTGGCTTTGGCGGGGTTTTCTTTTGGGGCTTTTGTCACCAGCCATGTGGTCCAGGCCCTGGGCGAGGCCCGCTTGCCGAAGGCCTTGGTTTTGGTGGGCACGGCTGCGGCGCGTTTTGAGGTGGCGCCATTGCCCCAAGCCCTGCATGAGCGCTGCCTGGTGGTGCATGGCGAGCAAGACGACACGGTGCCTTTGGTCAGTGTGATGGATTGGGCCAGACCGCAATCCCTGCCAATTACCGTGATTCCGGGCGTTGAGCATTTCTTTCACGGACAATTGCCTTTGCTCAAATCCTTGGTGATCCGTCACCTGAAGGCCTCAGTGGTCTGACTTGCCGGGTCCCCGCGCTTTTTCTTCGCTTGCTCGGCAAAGGCGGCGCGTCATCCGGTCCGCCGTGGCCAACAGACCCATCAAGACTTACCTGCGATGAACACCTTCCTCAAAATCTTGACCAGCTGTTTTTGTCTTGTTTTTTCTTGGGCAGCTCAGGCCCAAATGCCCCAGCCACCTGAGTTGGCTGTGCGGGCGTATCTGTTGATGGATGTCACCGCCTATCAGGTGCTGGCCGCCAAAGAACCCGACTTGGCGGTGGAGCCGGCGTCTTTGACCAAACTGATGACCGCTTATTTGGTCTTCGATGCGCTCAAATCCCGTAAGCTGAACCTTCAGCAAACCTTGCCGGTCTCTGATCGGGCCTGGAAGATGCCCGGTTCACGCATGTTCATCGATCCCAAGATGCAGGTGCCTGTTGAGGATTTGATCAAAGGCATGATCGTGCAGTCCGGCAATGACGCCACCGTGGCTTTGGCCGAAGGGGTGGCGGGTAGTGTGGAGCGCTTTGTCCAACTCATGAACGATCAGGCCCGTATTTTGGGCTTGAACCACACCGCCTACAAAAATCCGGAGGGCCTGACGGCCCCGGGTCACACCACGACCGCCAGGGACTTGGCTGTGCTGGCCACCCGATTGATGCGCGACTTTCCAGACTATGTGCCTTACTACGCCATCAAGAAGTACCGTTATTCGGGCACCCCTGCTGCCAACGATACGAATCGGAATTTGTTGTTGTTCAGGGACGCCACGGTGGATGGACTCAAGACGGGCCATACCCAGGCGGCGGGTTATTGCTTGGTGGCTTCGGCCAAGCGCGAGTTCGCCAATGTGGGGACGCGCCGCTTGATCAGCGTGGTTCTGGGCGCCGAAAGTGAGAACGCCCGTGCCAACGAGAGTCAAAAGTTGCTCAATTGGGGTTATGCCGCCTTTGATGCGGTGAAATTGTTCGATGCCAACCAGGCCGTGGTGACGCCCCCGGTCTGGAAAGGCAAGCAGGCGGTGGTCAAGCTGGGCTCAGACCGACCCTTGGTGGTGGCCGTGCCTTCAGGCACGGCGGCCCAATTGAAAACCCAGGTGGTTCGGCCCGACCCCTTGATCGCGCCCTTTATCAAAGGTCAGCCTGTCGGCAGTCTCAAGGTCTTGCAGGCTGACAGGCCTTTGTTGGAGGTGCCATTGACGGTGCTTGAGTCGGTCGAGCAGGCGGGCATTTTTGGGCGCGCATGGGGCTCATTGCGCTTGTGGATCAAGTAGGTCTTGAGCCTGCAAGAGGCGTCAAATTGTGGATAACTTGCCCAGAGTTTGCTGTGCGGTTATACTGGCGGGCTTTTCCGCTTTTGGGGCGGAGAAGTTTCTTTTGTCAAATTCCAACGTTTAGGGACGTTACAAACAATGCCAACCATCAATCAATTGGTGCGTCAGGGGCGCGAGGTCGAAACGATCAAGTCCAAAAGCCCTGCGATGCAAAACTCTCCACAACGCCGTGGCGTGTGCACCCGTGTGTACACCACGACGCCCAAAAAACCCAACTCTGCGCTGCGTAAAGTGGCCAAAGTGCGTTTGACCAACGGTTTTGAGGTCATCTCTTACATCGGCGGTGAAGGTCACAACCTGCAAGAACACTCGGTGGTTCTGGTGCGCGGTGGTCGTGTCAAGGACTTGCCAGGTGTGCGTTACCACATCGTGCGCGGTTCTTTGGACCTGCAAGGCGTGAAAGACCGCAAGCAGTCTCGCTCCAAGTACGGCGCGAAGAAACCCAAGGCCAAGTAAGCCCGTTTGGGTTGAAATTTTTCGGTGCTGTTTCCCGCGTGGCGCGGTGATTCAGCGAAGTGACCCGAAGCCCGGAATCGTCCAGGTGGGTCGAGTAAGTGAGCGGTTTTGAATGACCCTCGCGGTGTCTGAAAAGATGCCAACTGAAGCAAATATGAGGTGAAATATGCCACGTCGTCGCGAAGTCCCTAAACGTGAAATCCTGCCGGATCCCAAGTTCGGCAACGTCGAGTTGTCCAAGTTCATGAACGTGATCATGGAAGGCGGCAAGAAAGCTGTCGCCGAACGCATCATTTACGGTGCCCTGGACACGATGGAAAAGAAAACCGGCAAAGACCCGGTCGAGCTGTTCTCCATCGCCATCAACAACGTCAAGCCCATGGTGGAAGTCAAATCCCGCCGCGTGGGGGGTGCGAACTACCAGGTGCCCGTTGAAGTGCGCCCCGTTCGCCGCTTGGCCCTGTCGATGCGCTGGATCAAGGAAGCCGCTCGCAAGCGCGGAGAAAAATCGATGGCCCTGCGTTTGGCCAACGAGTTGCTCGAAGCCAACGAAGGCCGAGGCGGCGCCATGAAAAAGCGTGACGAAGTTCACCGCATGGCCGAAGCCAACAAGGCGTTCTCGCACTTCCGCTTCTGATTCTCCAGGGCCTCCGACAGAGGTCCTGCATCGTCAGAAGCCGGCCCGCTGGCCCCATAAGGGGTGGCGGGCTTTGGTACATCATCATTGGAGAAATTTATGGCTCGCACCACCCCCATCGAGCGCTATCGCAATATCGGTATTTCGGCCCACATCGACGCCGGCAAAACCACCACCACCGAACGTATCCTGTTTTACACAGGTGTGAACCACAAGATCGGTGAAGTCCACGACGGCGCCGCCACCATGGACTGGATGGAGCAGGAACAAGAGCGTGGCATCACGATCACTTCTGCGGCCACCACCTGCTTCTGGAAGGGCATGGACAGCTCTTTCGACGAGCACCGCATCAACATCATCGACACCCCCGGCCACGTTGACTTCACCATCGAAGTCGAGCGCTCCATGCGCGTGCTGGACGGCGCCTGCATGGTTTACTGTGCGGTCGGCGGCGTGCAACCCCAGTCCGAAACCGTCTGGCGTCAGGCCAACAAGTACAAGGTGCCCCGCTTGGCATTTGTCAACAAGATGGACCGTACCGGTGCCAACTTCTTCAAGGTCGTCGACCAGATGAAATTGCGCCTGAAGGCCAACCCTGTGCCTGTGGTGATCCCGATCGGTGCCGAAGAAAACTTCACCGGCGTGGTCGATCTGCGCAAGATGCGGGCCATCATCTGGGACGAAGCCTCCCAGGGCATGAAGTTCACCTTCGAAGACATCCCCGCCAACCTGGTCGACACCGCCAACGAGTGGCGCGAGAAGATGATCGAGGCCGCCGCGGAAGCTTCCGAGGACCTCATGAACAAATACCTCGAAGAAGGCACTTTGAGCGAAGAGGAAATCACACAAGGCCTGCGCGTTCGCACCATTGCCGGTGAAATCCAGCCGATGCTGTGTGGCACAGCCTTCAAGAACAAAGGCGTGCAACGCATGTTGGACGCGGTGATCGAGTTGATGCCTTCGCCTCTGGACGTGAAAGCCATCAAGGGCTTTGACGAAGAAGAAAAGGAAGTCACCCGCAAGGCCGACGACAACGAGAAGTTTTCGGCGTTGGCATTCAAGCTGATGACCGACCCCTTCGTGGGCCAGTTGACCTTTGTGCGCGTCTATTCCGGCGTGCTGAAAAAGGGCGATACCGTGTTCAACTCGGTGCGCGGCAAGAAAGAGCGGATTGGCCGTATCGTGCAGATGCACGCCAACAACCGTGAAGAAGTCGATGAAATCCGTGCGGGCGACATCGCCGCTTGCGTGGGCTTGAAAGACGTGACCACTGGCGAAACCCTGTGCGATCCCGCCTCCGTGATCACCCTCGAGCGCATGGTGTTCCCCGATTCCGTGATCCGTCAGGCGGTCGAACCCAAGTCCAAAGGCGACCAGGAAAAAATGGGCATCGCTTTGTCCCGCCTGGCGGCCGAAGACCCCTCCTTCCGCGTACAAACCGACGAGGAATCCGGTCAGACCATCATCGGTGGTCAGGGCGAGTTGCACCTGGAAATCATCGTTGACCGCATGAAGCGTGAATTCGGTGTGGAAGCCAACGTCGGCAAGCCCCAGGTGGCCTACCGCGAAACCATCCGCAAGACCGTCGAAGAGGCCGAAGGCAAGTTCGTGCGCCAGTCCGGTGGTAAAGGTCAGTACGGCCACGTGGTCCTGAAGGTCGAGCCGCAAGAGCCAGGCAAGGGCTTTGAATTCGTTGACGCCATCAAGGGCGGTGTGGTGCCCCGTGAATACATCCCTGCGGTGGAAAAAGGCGTGATCGAAGCGTTGGGCCAGGGCGTGCTGGCGGGCTACCCTGTGGTGGACGTCAAGGTCACCCTGCATTTCGGCTCCTACCACGATGTGGACTCGAACGAAATGGCCTTCAAGATGGCCGCCATCTTCGGTTTCAAAGAGGGTTGCCGCAAGGCCAACCCCGTCATTCTGGAGCCCATGATGGCTGTGGAAGTGGAAACCCCTGAAGACTATGCCGGTAACGTGATGGGCGACCTGTCCTCACGCCGCGGCATGGTGCAGGGCATGGACGACATGGTTGGCGGCGGCAAGGCCATCAAGGCCGAAGTGCCACTGTCCGAGATGTTCGGCTACTCGACCACCTTGCGCTCGATGTCGCAAGGCCGTGCCACCTACACGATGGAATTCAAGCATTAC
>JAIXXW010000232.1 GCA_027490555.1 Comamonadaceae bacterium
CGTGATTTTCGGCGCACCGGGCTGGTCCTGACCCAGCGCCTGCTGCCCTCGACAGGCGTGCTCAGCTGGGGTCAGGGCGGCTTCAACATGAGCGCACGGGTGCAGCGCTGGCAAACGCTGCAGGACATCAGCTCCACCATCGTCCCGCCCTACGACCGAGCCCCCCAAATCACCATGGGTTATGGCCGATGGCAAAGCGATGGCTTTGACTGGTCGGTGCAGGCCGACACCACGCGTTTCGAAGCCGACTTCAGCAGAATTCCCAATCTGGTCGCCCGAAATGGTGAACGCAGTTTTGTGCACGCCCAGCTCAGCCGCCCCTGGATTCGCCCATGGGGTTTCTTCACGCCCAAAGTTCAGCTGCACGCCACACGCTACCAGCTGGACCAGCCCATGGACAATGGTTCGGCCTCGGCCAACCGGGTTTTGCCAACTTTCTCATTGGACTCTGGCCTGGTGTTCGAACGCGAGGCCCAATGGTTTGGTCGCTCGGTGGCGCAAACCTTGGAACCACGTGTTTTCTATGCCAAGACCCCTTTCAGGGACCAAAGCCTGCTGCCGGTCTACGACAGCGGCATCACCGACTTCAACCTGTCCACCATCTTCAGCGAAAACACCTTTGTGGGAAATGACCGTCTGATCGACAACGATGCGCTGACCCTTGGCATGACCAGCCGTTTTTTCGACGCCCGCAACGGTGCTGAACTGCTGCGCTTCGGTGTGGCCCAACGCATCCGCTTTTCCGATCAGCGCGTGCTGTTGAACAACACCCAGGTGCCGGCCACGGCAGGGCTGAGTGACCTGCTGGTGGGTGCCGGTGTTCGCTGGGACAACCGGTGGGCTTTGGACAACACGGTCCAGATCAACAACCAGACCAATGACATCAGCCGCAACACCTTGCAGCTGCGCTATTACCCGACACCCTACCGCGTGTTGAATGCCGCCTACCGCTTGAACCGGGGCCTCAGCGAGCAGATCGACCTCGGCTGGCAATGGCCCTTGAGCGATTTGATCGGGCGCAAGAATGCGGCGGCAGAATCGGCTTGGACCCGCACGCCCGGTCAGGGCCTGGGCCCCGACCGCTGGTACACCGTGGGGCGCATGAATTTCAGCCTGAAAGAAAGCCGACTGGTGGAAAGTCTGATCGGCCTCGAATACGACGCGGGTTGCTGGATTGGCCGCATTGTTTTTGAAAACAACCAACGCTCGATCACCACGGCCAACACACGGCTGTTGTTCCAGCTGGAGCTGATCGGGCTGGCCCGTGTGGGCTCCAGCCCCCTGATCGCCCTGCGCAACAACATCCCGCGATACCAAAATCTTCGCGACAACCCTCTGCAACCGAGCCGTTTCCAGAACTATGAATAAACTTTTGCTGTCCCGCTGCTTTTCGTGGATGACATGGGCATCGTTGTGCGGTGCAGCGCTTGGCTGGCCGATTTCGGCCTCGGCGCAATCGACCCCCATCCCGGTGCGCTCTGCCGACTATGTGGTCGCCGTGGTCAACTCCGAGCCGATCACCAACCAGGAGGTTCAGGCCTTGAGCATGCGTTTGCTCCGCGATGCACGGGCACAAGGCCTGAGCACCGGCAGCGACGAGGTCAAACGCCTGGCCCTGGAGCAACTCATCAACGACAAGGTCCAGGTGCAACAAGGCGTGTCCTTGGGCATCGTCATCGATGAGGCCGCCATCAACCAGGCCGAAGCCAATGTGGCCAGCAACAACCAGCTGTCCCTTGAAGGCTTGCGTGCCCGACTGCAAAGCGAGGGCATGTCCGTGTCCAGTTTCCGCGAACAACTGCGACAGCAATTGCTCATCTCGCGTGTTCGTGATCGAGAACTGGAGTCGCGGATCCGCATCACCGACCAGGATATCACCCAGTTCCTCGAAGAAGAGTTGCGCAAACAGGCAGCGCGCGTGCCGCCCGAAGTGAACCTGGGCATGATTTTGATTGCCGTTGCGGAAAATGCGACAGACGAGCAAACGGCTCGCCTGTCTGAGCGCGCCAACACAGTGGTGCAACGGGCTCGCCAAGGTGAGGACTTTGCTGCCTTGGCCCGTGCTTTCTCGGACGCGCCCGATCGCCAGGCCAATGGCGGCACCATGGGCCTGCGCCCCCTCAACCGCTACCCTGAGCTGTTTGTGCAGGCCACATCCCGCCTGGCTGTTGGCGGTGTGTCCGATGTCGTCCGCTCTGGCGCTGGTTTTCATGTGCTCAAGGTGCTGGAACGGCAAAGCCCACCCACCACCTTGATGGTCACCCAAACCCGCGCGCGCCACATCCTGCTGCGTCCGAGCGCGCAAATGTCGCAGACCCAGGCCGTGGCGCAATTGACGGCCTTGCGCCGCGACATCCTGTCGGGCAGCGCCGACTTTGCCGATGTGGCCAGACGCCTTTCTCAGGACGGCAGCGCCGCCCAAGGCGGTGATCTCGGTTGGGCCGGTCCGGGCATGTTTGTGCCTGAATTCGAACAGGTGATGAACCAGCTGCGTCCCGGTCAAGTGGCCGAACCGCTGGTTTCCCGCTTTGGCGTTCACCTGATCGAAGTCACCGACCGCCGCGATGCGCCCATGTCCGATGCCGAACAACGCAATCTGGCGCGCAATCTTCTGAGGGACGCCAAACTCGATGAGGCCTATGCGTCCTGGTTGCAGGAAATCCGGGGCCGAGCCTATGTGGAAATGCGGGAAGCGCCGCAATGAAGCACATCGCCCGCAAACGATTCGGTCAGCATTTTCTGACCGATGACGCCATCATCCACGCCATCGTGGATGCGATCGCGCCCTTGCCGGGCCAGGCTGTGGTCGAAATCGGACCAGGCCTGGCCGCCCTGACGCAGCCCCTGGTGGAACGCTTGGGCCATCTCACGGTGATCGAGATTGACCGCGATTTGGCGGCCCAACTGCGACAACACCCCCACCTTTCGGTGATCGAATCGGATGTTTTGAATGTCCATTTCAGCCAACTGCTGGCGGCCATGGGTAGCGCATGGCCTCAAGGCCAAGCCGCTGACGCCACAGCGTCTGCACCGGCGGTCGCCCGCAAGTTGCGCGTCGTTGGCAATTTGCCTTACAACATTTCCACGCCCATCCTGTTCCATCTCTTGACGCATGTGGATGTGGTGGCTGACCAGCATTTCATGCTGCAAAAGGAAGTGATCGACAGGATGGTGGCCGCGCCATGCACATCGGATTACAGCCGCCTCTCCGTCATGCTGCAGTGGCGTTACCAGATGCACAATGTCTTGTTTGTCCCGCCTGCCAGTTTTGAGCCACCGCCGCGTGTGGACAGTGCCGTGGTGCGGATGGTGCCATGGGATGAACCGCCCGTGCTGAAGGTGCAAACCCTGGCCACGGTGGTTCAGGTGGCCTTCAGCCAACGCCGAAAAATTTTGCGCAACACCCTGGGCAAATGGCTGGACGAGCACCAGTTTGAGGGGGATTTCGACCTGCAGCGCCGCGCCGAAGAGGTGCCCGTCGAGGAATACGTCAGGCTGGCCCAGTCCTTGGCATCCGCCACCGATTGACGCCCACATCGGGACACAGACAGACGAAAAAAAGCCCTCCGAAGAGGGCATTTTTCATGTTTCAACCACTGGGGTTGATTGGTTGCGGGGGCCGGATTTGAACCAACGACCTTTGGGTTATGAGCCCAACGAGCTACCAGACTGCTCCACCCCGCGGCATGTGTGAATTATACCTTACTCGGCTGCGGCATCAGTGCTGGGTTCAGCGCGATCGACCAACTCGACCAAGGCCATCGGTGCGTTGTCGCCCACACGGTACCCCATTTTCAAAATGCGGGTGTAACCACCGGGTCGCTTGGCAAAACGGGGGCCCAGATCGGCAAACAACTTGACCACGCTGTCGCGGTCACGCAGGCGGTTGAAGGCCAAACGTTTGTTGGACAAATTGTCTTCCTTGGCCAAAGTGATCATCGGTTCGATGACGCGACGCAGTTCCTTGGCTTTGGGCAATGTGGTCTTGATGACTTCGTGTTCGATCAACGAGTTCATCATGTTGCGCAGCATCGCGAGGCGGTGCTCGCTGGTGCGGTTCAATTTACGGAGGCCGTGTCCGTGACGCATGGTGCTTTCCTTTCTTTATTAAACAGACAGCCGTATCAGGTACTGTCCGTGCACACCCCGGACAATTTCCGGGAACTTCCAATCAACGTTTTTCCAAGCCAGCAGGTGGCCAGGCTTCGAGCTTCATGCCCAAAGTCAAACCACGTGAAGCCAAAACTTCCTTGATTTCGTTGAGCGATTTGCGACCCAGGTTGGGGGTCTTGAGCAACTCGTTCTCTGTCCTTTGGATCAGATCGCCGATGTAGTAAATGTTCTCGGCTTTCAGGCAGTTGGCCGAGCGGACCGTGAGTTCGAGCTCGTCCACAGGGCGCAGCAAGATCGGGTCGAAGCTGCCGGCACCGCCACGCGCGGCCGGGGCATCGAAAGCCGAAAGTTCACTGCCTTCGAGCTGTGCGAACACGGCCAGCTGCTCCACCAGGATCTTGGAAGAGGCACGCACCGCATCTTCTGCGCTGATGGCGCCATTCGTTTCGATCTCCAGGACCAGCTTGTCCAGATCGGTGCGCTGCTCGACACGCGCACTTTCGACGTTGTAGCTGACACGCTTGACGGGGGAGAAGGAGGCGTCGAGCACGATCCGGCCCAAGGCCTTGGTGGGCTCGTCCGCGTAGTTGCGCATGTTGCCAGGCACATAACCACGGCCTTTTTCAACCTTGATTTGCATGTCCAGTTTGCCGCCTTGCGACAGGTTGGCAATCAGGTGCTCGGGGTTGATGATTTCCACATCGTGCGGTGTCTGGATGTCCGCCGCGGTGACCACGCCTTCGCCGTCCTTGCGCAGGCTCAGGGTCACTTCGTCGCGGTTGTGCAACTTGAAGACCACGCCCTTGAGGTTCAACAGGATGTTCACCACATCTTGCTGCACACCGTCGATGGAAGAGTACTCGTGAACCACACCCGCGATGGTGACTTCCGTGACCGAATAGCCGACCATGGACGACAGCAAGACACGGCGCAACGCGTTGCCCAGTGTGTGACCATACCCACGCTCAAACGGTTCGAGCGTGACTTTTGCACGGTTGACGGCCAGTTGCTCGACCTGGATGGCTTTGGGTTTCAACAAATTTGTTTGCATTCAGTCTTCCTCTCAATACCCCCGGTTCGTTACACCGGTAAGGCTGATGAAGCGCCCGGCGAGCGCGATGGCACAAGCCGGGAACGATCAAAACAGCGAATTAACGAGAATACAGTTCGACGATCAACGATTCGTTGATGTCGGCACCAAATTCGTCCCGGTCAGGCACCTTCTTGAAAGTACCTTCGACCTTGTCGGCATTGACTTCCACCCAGGCAGGCATGCCCACTTGGGCCGCCAACTGCAAGGCTTCGACCACGCGGTTTTGCTTTTTGGATTTTTCGCGCACAGCCACCACGTCACCGGCTTTCACCAGATAAGAGGGGATGTTCACAGCCAGGCCGTTGACGGTGATGGCCTTGTGCGACACCATTTGACGGGCTTCAGCGCGCGTGGAGCCAAAGCCCATGCGGTAGACCACGTTGTCCAGACGGCACTCGAGCAGGGCCAGCAGGTTCGAGCCGGTGTTGCCTTTGCGGCGATCGGCCTCAGCGAAGTAGCGGCGGAACTGCTTTTCCAGGATGCCGTACATGCGTTTGACTTTTTGCTTCTCACGCAGCTGCAGACCGTAGTCCGATGTGCGCTGACCCGAGGTGCGACCATGCTGACCGGGCTTGCTGTCGAATTTGGACTTGTCGGCGATGGAGCGGCGTGCGCTCTTCAAAAACAGGTCGGTGCCTTCACGGCGAGAGAGTTTGGCCTTGGGGCCGAGGTAACGTGCCACTTGATTTTCCTTTGTGCAACTGCCGCATCACAAATGCGGGAGCCAGGCGATGCAAGCAAGGCCTGGCGGTGGGCTTGGGTTTCGGATCAGATACGGCGGCGTTTTTGAGGACGGCAGCCGTTGTGTGGGACGGGTGTCACATCAGCAATGGAGGTGATGCGGATGCCCAGTGCCCCCAAGGCACGAACCGAGGATTCGCGACCTGGGCCAGGGCCCTTGATCTCGACGTCCAGGTTCTTGATGCCCTGTTCTTGAGCAGCACGGCCGGCCACTTCGGAGGCAACCTGGGCTGCAAAGGGGGTCGACTTGCGCGAACCCTTGAAGCCCTGTCCACCGGAAGAGGCCCAAGACAAGGCATTGCCCTGGCGATCCGTGATGGTGATGATGGTGTTGTTGAACGACGCGTGAACGTGTGCAATGCCGTCAGCAATGTTTTTGCGGACTTTTTTGCGCACGCGTTGTGCTGCGCTGTTGGATTGTGCTTTTGCCATGGTGGTCTTTCAGTCCAGCTTATTTCTTCAGAGCCGCAGCACCCTTGCGCGGGCCCTTGCGCGTGCGGGCATTGGTGCGTGTACGCTGACCACGCATGGGCAAACCACGGCGGTGACGGAAGCCGCGGTAGCAGCCGATGTCCATCAAACGCTTGATGTTCATGGTGGTTTCGCGACGCAGGTCACCTTCGATGGTGAACAGTGCGATCTGGTCGCGAATCTTTTCCAGGTCACCGTCGGTCAGATCCTTGATCTTCTTCGAGTAAGCGATGCCGGAGGCTTCGCAGATCTGTCGAGCGCGGGTGCGACCAATACCGAAGATGGCAGTCAAGCCAATTTCAGCATGTTTGTGCGGCGGAATGTTGATGCCAGCGATACGTGCCATTTTCGTCCTCTAAAACTAATTCAATCAGCCTTGACGCTGCTTGTGACGTGGATCGGTACAGATCACACGAAC
>JAIXXW010000250.1 GCA_027490555.1 Comamonadaceae bacterium
GCGGAACACCGCTTTCAGGTTGGTGTCGAGCACCGCATC
The DNA here is from genome assembly GCA_027490555.1 of Comamonadaceae bacterium. GTDB lineage: Bacteria > Pseudomonadota > Gammaproteobacteria > Burkholderiales > Burkholderiaceae_C > Limnohabitans_A. The sequence continues at coordinate 40 of JAIXXW010000250.1, forward strand.
CCAATCGTCGTCCTTCATGCGCATGGCCAGGGTGTCGCGGGTGATGCCCGCGTTGTTGACCAGCACATGCAGGCCCCCATGGTCCTTCAGGACCTGATCGATCAGGGCTTCGCCTTGGGCGGCATCGTTCACGTCGAGCTGGGCGCCCCGGCAGCCCGCAAAGGCCGACAGGGCCTGACCGATCTTGTCAGCCCCTTCGGCGGTGGTGGCCGTGCCCACCACCACATAACCGGCTTGGGCCAGGTGCAGGGCAATGGCCGCGCCGATGCCACGGGATGCGCCGGTCACCAGCGCCACTTGTTGGGGGTTGTCGCTCATGCCAGCATGCCTTTCACTTCTGCCAGGGTCGCGGGATCGTACAGCGCCAGGCCGTTCAATTCGGGGTGGATGCGCTTGGTCATGCCGGCCAGCACCTTGCCGGGGCCGCACTCGACCAGCGTGCTCACGCCACGGGCTTGGATGGCCTGCACACACTCAACCCAGCGCACCGGGCCAAAGGCCTGGCGGTACAGCGCATCGCGGATGCGGTCGGCGTCGGTCTCGATGGCCACATCGATGTTGTTGAGCACCGGGATCTGCGGCACCCCCAGGTCCAGCGTGGCCAGCCGTTCACGCAATTTCTCGGCTGCAGGTTTCATCAGGCTGGAGTGGAACGGGGCCGACACCGGCAAGAGCAGCGCACGCTTGGCCCCCATGGCCTTGAGCACTTCGCAGGCCTTGTCGACCGCGGCCTTGCTGCCTGCGATCACGGTTTGCGCGGCATCGTTGAAATTCACAGCTTCCACCACTTCGGCGCTGCCGGCGGCAAAGGTTTTCTGGGCCTCTTGGCAGCCGGCAATGACTTTGTCCGAGGCCAGGCCCAAAATCGCCGCCATCGCGCCCAAGCCCACGGGCACAGCCTCCTGCATGGCCGCGGCACGCAAACGCACCAAGGGTGCAGCCTGCGCCAGGGTCAACACGCCCGAGGCCACCAGGGCACTGTATTCCCCCAGCGAGTGACCGGCCACCACCGAGGGCTTGGGCCCGCCTTCGGCCAGCCAGGCGCGGTAGGCCGCCACTGCCGCCACCAGCATCACAGGCTGGGTGTTGGTGGTCATGGCCAGCGCTTCCTTGGGGCCTTCATGGATGAGTTGGGCCACGTTTTCACCCAGGGCTTCGGAGGCTTCCTGCAAGGTGGCGAGCACCTCGGGGTGATCCCCCCAGGCGTCCAGCATGCCCACCGACTGGGAGCCCTGACCGGGAAAAACAAAAGCAAATGTTGTCATGTGGAGATGGTGAAGGTGAAAGAAAAAAGGGTGAGCCTGCCGCGCATCACTGACCTGGTTCTGTCCAACCTGCAAGGGATCAATACCGCAACAGGACCGATCCCCAGGTGAAGCCGCCACCCACGCCCTCGAGCATCAGGGTCTGACCGCGCTGGATGCGGCCATCGCGGACGGCGGTGTCCAAGGCCAGCGGAATCGAGGCCGCCGAGGTGTTGCCGTGCTGGTCGACGGTGACCACCACTTTGTCGGCACCCAACTTGAGCTTTTTGGCCGTGCTTTGCATGATCCGGATGTTGGCCTGGTGCGGGATCAGCCAGTCGATGTCGGCGTCGCTCATCTGGGCCTTGGCCAAGCTGGCCCGGGCAGTTTCTTCGAGCACACCGACGGCCAGCTTGAACACCGCTTGACCGTCCATCTTGAGCACCGGGTCGCCCAAAATCGCGCCCCGATTGACATGGCCGGGCACGCACAGGATGTCTTTGTACCGGCCATCGGCATGCAAATCGGTGGCCAAAATGCCGGGCTCCTGCGAGGCGGACAACACGACGGCACCCGCGCCATCGCCAAACAAAACGCAGGTGGTCCGGTCCTTGAAATCCAGGATGCGGCTGAAGACCTCGGCACCGATCACCAGGGCATGCTGGGCCGAACCGGACTGGATCATCGCATCGGCCACCGTCAAGGCGTACACAAAGCCGCTGCACACCGCCTGCACATCAAACGCCGGGCAACCCGCCGTGCCCAGTTTGTGCTGCACCATGCTCGCCACCGAGGGGAACACCATGTCTGGCGTGGACGTGGCCACGATGATCAAATCCAACTCGCCCGCGGACATGCCAGCTGCCGCCAGCGCCTGGCGCGCGGCTTCGGTGGCCAGATCGCTGCTGCCCTGGTCATCGGCGGCAAAGTGGCGGGCACGGATGCCCGTGCGTTCCACGATCCAGTCGTCGGAGGTCTCCACGCCTTGCCGGGCCAGTTCGGCCGCGAGGTCAGCGTTGGTCAGGCGTTTTTCCGGCAAGTAGCTGCCTGTGCCCTGGATGCGGGAGTAAATTCTCATAAAGTGTTGGCCGCCGGCTCGGTTCGTTCGGTCGGATCGCCCATCAGCAAAGGCGCGGCATGGGCAATGCGGTCGCGAACGCGGTCCAGCAATTGATTTCGGGCTGCATCATAAGCCCGGTTCAAGGCATTCTCAAAAGCGAGCTCGTCGGCCGAACCGTGGCTTTTGAACACCAGGCCGCGCAGTCCCAGCAGCGCCGCGCCGTTGTAGCGGCGATGGTCCACCCGTTTTTTGAACGCCGTGAGGATGGGATAAGCCAGCAAGGCGGCCGTTTTCGTGAAGACATTGCGCGAAAACTCGGCTTTCAAAAAGCCCCCGACCATCGTTGCCAGCCCTTCACTGGCCTTGAGGGCCACATTGCCCACAAAACCATCGCACACGACGATGTCCACGGTGCCTTTGAAAATGTCGTTGCCTTCGACATTCCCATGGAAATTCAAATCACCGGAGTTGGCCGCAGATCGGAGCAATTCGGCGGTTTTTTTGATGATTTCATTGCCTTTGATGGCTTCTTCCCCGATGTTCAGCAAGCCGACGGTGGGTTGCGCCTTGTCTTGCAGAAC
>JAIXXW010000210.1 GCA_027490555.1 Comamonadaceae bacterium
CTGCCCTATTGGCTGGGCGCTGTTTTTCTGTACGCAGCGCCTGCGGGCTGGGAGGATGTTTTTGCACGGGTGCCCTTCATGGGCATGCTGGCCCTGACCCTGGCCGCCACCTGGTACGCTGTGTATGCCCTGGCGCGTCACCCCGCAGCACAGCCTGTCGCGTTTGCGTTCGGTGGCGAGGCCAAGCCGGTGGACTATGCCCGCGCCCTGGCCGACGGCGGCCTGCTGGCCCTGCTGGCCTGCCTGGGTTTGGCCCGATTGGCGCATGAGGCCACCCCCGCGCTGAGTCAACTGTGTTGTGCAGCGCTGGTTTTTGCGGGTTTGGCCACCTTGCCCCGTTGGCGTTGGCTCAGTGGCAGCGCAGTGGCTGCAGGCATGCTCGGTCTCACGCTCTCTGGCGCGCCCAGCGTGGCGCTGTGGCTGGGACTGGGCGGGTCCATTTTGAAAATCCTCGGCCAGAGCGACCCTTCCCAGGCCCGCCTGCGCGTGCTGGATCTGGGTTTGTTGGCTTTGCTGTGCCTGCTGTGCATCACCACCGCAGGCTACCTCGATCTTTGGCGCTGGCGCGTCGAGCAGCACACCCTGCTCGAGGTGGATGCGCTGGCCCAGCTGGTGCTGTGGTTCACATGGCCGGCCTGGCCCTTGGCGGCATGGTCCTTGTGGCGCTGGCGCACGCACCTGTCGCGCGGTTGGCGCTTCCCCCACCTGTCTTTGCCTGTGTGGTTCATCGCCGTGACCATGGTGAGCACCTGGCTGACCGGCCTGTCCGACAGCGCCCTGTTGCTGGCCTTGCCCGGGATTGCGGCTTTGGCGGCCTTGGCACTGCCCACCCTGCGGCGCAGCCTGGGTGCGCTCATCGATTGGTTCACCCTGCTGTTTTTCAGTTTTTGCGCGCTGACGATTTGGGTGATCTGGATCGCCATGCAAACAGGATTCCCGGCCAAACCGGCCGCCAACGTGGCCAAACTGGCACCCGGATTTTTACCGGAGTTTTCCGCCGCCGCTTTCGCCATCGCCTTGCTTGCCACGCTGGCTTGGGCCGGGTTGGTGAAGTGGCGCATCGGCCACCACCGGGCAGCCATCTGGAAAAGCATGGTCTTGCCGGCTGCAGGGGCGGTTCTGTGCTGGCTGCTGCTCATGAGCCTGTGGCTGCCTTTGCTCAACCATGCGCGCAGTTATGGGCCCACGGTGCAAAAAGTGCAGCTGGTGACCGGTACCTCCGCCTGCTTGCAATACGCCGGCATCACCAAAGCACAGGGCGCGGCACTGCTGTTCCATGCCCAGGTCCGACTGCAAGCCGCCGAGACACCCCAGGATGACTGCCCCTGGCTGGTCATGGACGAGCGCAACCTGCCCCTGCTCGAGGACAAGGTCAAAGCATGGGGCTGGACTCTGGAGGCCCGCGCCCAACGCCTGGACGACCGCAGCGAAAGCCTGCTGATTTTTCGACCGCTCCACCCCAAGCCGCGGGATGCCTCCACCTTGACAGCGCCAGCTGGCCGCTGAGCCATGTCTGAATTGCGCACCATCAGCCGCCATGCCGGCACCGTCTTGGTGGGGCAGCTGGCGGTGATGTCCTTTGGCGTGGCCGACACCATCATCGCGGGCCGCTACAGCCCGCATGCGCTGGCGGTGCTGTCATTGGCCTCGTCCATCTACATCAGCATTTACGTGGCCCTCAACGGCATGCTGCAAGCTTTGTTGCCGGTTTGGGCAGAACTGCACGGCGGCAAACGCCACCTGGAATTTGGCCGCTCTGTGCGCCAGGCCCTGTACATCGCTGCCGGCATTTCCGCCTTCGGCATGGCCGGTCTGTTGTTTCCGGACCCGTGGCTGTCCTGGACTCAGGTGCCGACAGAACTGTGGCCGGAGGTGCGCGCCTATTTGCGCATCCTGGCGCTGGCGCTGCTGCCCTCCTTGCTGTTTCGCATGTACAGCACCCTCAACCAAAGCCTGGGTTACCCGCGCCTGGTGACCTGGTTGCAAGCCGGTTCATTGCTGGTGAAAGTGCCCTTGTCGGTGGTGTTGACCTTCGGTGCATTCGGCATCCCTGGCATGGGTGTGGTGGGCTGCGCCTGGGCCACTTTGGCGGTCAACACCCTGATGATGCTCACCGGTCTGTGGCTGCTCAAAACCCAGGACATTTACCACCCCTACCAATTGTGGCGAATGCCCGAAAAAATCGACTGGCCGGTGATCGGACAATTTTTGCGCCTGGGCATTCCCGCAGGGCTGTCGGTCATGGTGGAGGTGACCTCCTTCACCCTGATGGCCTTGTTCATCGCCCGTCTGGGCTCTGTGGCTTCGGCCAGCCATCAAATTGCCGCCAGCCTGGCGGCTGTGCTGTACATGGTGCCATTGGCCCTGGGCATCGCCAGCAGTGCCCGCACCGGTTACTGGCTGGGTGCAGGCAGCGTTCAGCGTGCACGCCAAGCCGCGTTCATGGGCATGCGCCTGGCCATCGGTGCCGCGCTGGTGTGCGCCGCGCTCTTGCTGCTCAGCCGCGACAGCATTGCACATGCCTTCACCAACGACCCCCGGGTGGCGCAAGCGGCCATCGCCTGGCTGGGTTGGGTCGCCCTGTACCACCTGGCCGATGCCTTGCAGGCGGTGTGCGCATTTGTCTTGCGCTGCTACCGCATCACCCTGGCCCCCTTGCTGATTTACGCCACATTTTTGTGGGGCTTGGGCCTGTATGGAGGGTATCTGTGGGCCTACGACACCTCCACCCTGAATGGCCTGCTGCAGTGGACGGCGCGCCCATCGGTCGACGCCTTCTGGATCACCAGCAGCCTGGCCCTGGTGCTGGTGTCATTGATGTTGACAGCACTGGTCCTGCGCGTGACCACCCGGCATGTCCAGCGGGCTCAAGCCTGAAGCTCGGTGGCTGCAGAAGACGCCTGCACAGGGGCCGCCGACACACAGCGGCTGGAAGGCAGGACCAGCATGAAGGTGGAGCCATGACCGACCTGGCTCTCGATGCGCAATTCACCGCCGTGGCGCTGGGCCACATGCTTGGTGATCGCCAGCCCCAGCCCGGTGCCGCCCGTCTCTCTGGAGCGACTGCGGTCCACACGGTAAAAACGCTCTGACAATCGCGGCAAATGCTCGGGTGCGATGCCCGGTCCGGTGTCGCTCACGGCAAAAATGCAGTGGTCTGCTTGGGCATACCAACGCACATGGATTTTCCCGCCGGATGGCGTGTAACGGATGGCATTGCTGACCAGGTTGGACACCGCGCTTTGCAATTCGTTTTCCGAGCCCAGCAAGGTCCAATCGGGTGTGGGATCAAAAACCAGGTCCTGGGATGGCGTCACCTCCAGCCCGCCCATGAAGGAGGACAAGGCACGGGCTTCGGACTCGACTTTCCACATGAGCTCGGGCAATGGCACTTGCTGATGCGTGCCCGGGGGCGAACTGCCTTCGAGTTGCGACAGCGTGAGCAAATCGGCCACCAGGTCCTGCATGCGCTGAGACTGCACCGCCATCAGATCCAGGTAGCGCCCACGCTCGTGGGCATCGAGCGGCAGTGATTGCAAGGTTTCCACAAAACCGCTGAGCACCGTCAGCGGCGTTCGGATCTCATGCGAGACGTTCGCCACAAAATCTCGGCGCATGGCCTCTGCCTGCGCAACGGCCGTGATGTCACGGGTCAGCAGCAAGGACCGTCCTTCGCCATAGGCATGCAATTGGACAGACAGCTTCTGTTTGTTCACCACCGAACTGGACCGCCCTTCGATGACGGCCTCGGATGCGTGGTCGGCCTGGGAAAAATAGCGGGCAAACACAGGGTCCCGGACCAAATGGACGATGTGCTGCATGCGGTCCTTCAGGGCATCGAGCCCCAAATGGCCGGCAGCGGTCACATTGCACCACTCGATCCGACCTTCTTCGTCCAGCAAGATCACCCCGTTGGGAGAGGCCTGGATCGCCAACAAAAAGTCCTGCAGCCTTTTCTCATGGACCGCGACCAGTTTTTCCTGCTGCCGCAGCATCCGCTGGATGCGCAAGGCCATCTCACGCCACACCCCTCGCCAAGGCGGGTCCAGCCGCAGATTGGGCGCGCTCAGCCAGCGGTCAAAGCGGTCGATCTTCCAGGCCAAGACCACGGCGTACAAGCCCACCGCCAGCCAAGCCGCAAAAGCTGCCCACAAGCCTCCCCCCAGGAACCAGGCTGGTGCCGCCACCAGAGCCGACAGAATCAACAATTCAAGAACCGTGATGACCATAAGCTCGTCGGTATCAAACAGAGGGGGTCGATGTGAATCGGTATCCGGCCCCGCGGACCGTTTCGATCATCTGCCCGGCTGGCCCCAGCGACTCGCGCAAGCGCTTGACATGCACATCGACTGTGCGCTCTTCGATGTACACATGGTCACCCCACACCTTGTCGAGCAAGGCGCCACGGCTGTGCACACGCTCAGGGTGGCGCATCAGGTAATGCAAGAGCTTGAACTCGGTCGGACCGACCTTCAAGGGCTTGTCGCCATGGCTGACGCGGTGGGTGTCGGCATCCAGCACCAATTCGCCCATCTTGACCGTGCCACCCGAAGCTTCGGGCACACGTCGGCGCAACACAGCCCGGATGCGGGCCAACAGCTCACGCGGCGAAAAAGGTTTGACGATGTAGTCGTCCGCGCCGGCATCCAGGCCTGCCACCCGGTCGGCCTCGTCGACGCGGGCCGTCAACATCAGGATGGGCACAGACTTGGTGCGCGAAGCCGAGCGCCAGCGTTTGGCCAGCGTCAAGCCGCTTTCGCCGGGCAACATCCAGTCCAGCAAAATCACATCCGGCAAGACCTCGTCGAGCTCACGCTGGGCGGTTACCGCATCAATGGCCCACACAGGCTGGAAACCATTGTGTCGCAAGTTGACAGCGATCAACTCGGCGATCGGCGCTTCGTCTTCCACAATCAAAATGCGGGGAACGGATTTCATTGCACCGCTTTTTCGATGTCGGTCAGGGCCGTGTGGCGAACGTCTGCACCCTTGACCACGTAAATCACGAACTCGGCGATGTTCTTGGCGTGGTCGCCGATGCGCTCGATGGCCTTGGCCACGAACAACAGGTCCAGGCTGGCCGAAATCGTGCGCGGGTCTTCCATCATGTAGGTGACCAATTTGCGCACAAAGCCGTTGAACTCGGCATCGATCAAATCGTCCTCTTTCAAAATCACCAAGGCCATGCTCACATCCAACCGGGCAAAAGCATCCAGCGCTTTGCGCAGCAAGCCCGTGGCCAGATCGGCCGCCACCCGCAGCTCCGAAGCGGGCAAATTGCGCGGACTGCCCTGCTCCAGGATCAGCTTGACCATCCGCGCGATGCGGTCGGCCTCATCGCCCGCACGCTCGAGGTTGCCGGTGATTTTCGAGATGGCCATCAGCAAACGCAAATCACGCGCCGTGGGTTGGCGCCGGGCGATGATGGAGGACAACTCGCGGTCGATCTCGACTTCCAGGGCGTTGACCTGTTTTTCAAGTGCGACCACCTGGTCTGCCACCTCGGAGCTGAACTGGGCCAATGCGTACACGGCATGGCGGGTCTGCGATTCGACCATCCCACCGAGCTCCAGCACGCGGGACGATACACCGGTGAGTTCGGCATCGAATTGACTTGAAATGTGCTTGTCCATGGGATTCTCCTGATCAGCCGAAACGGCCGGTGATGTAGTCTTCGGTTTCTTGCTTGACGGGCTTCATGAAAATCTGCTCGGTCTCGCCAAATTCGACCAATTCGCCCAGGTACATGTAGGCCGTGAAGTCCGAGACCCTGGCCGCCTGCTGCATGTTGTGGGTCACGATGGCCACCGTGTAGTCTTTTTTGAGTTCGCTCACCAGCTCTTCCACCTTGGCCGTGGAGATCGGGTCCAGCGCCGACGTGGGTTCGTCCAACAAGATGACTTTGGGTTTGACCGCCACAGAACGCGCAATGCACAGGCGCTGCTGCTGTCCACCCGACAAGGACAAGCCGTTTTGACCCAGTTTGTCCTTGACTTCGTTCCAGATCGCGGCCTTGGTCAGAGCCCACTCGACGCGATCGTCCATGTCAGACCGGCTCAGGTTTTCATACAGGCGCACACCAAAGGCGATGTTGTCGTAGATCGACATGGGAAAGGGCGTGGGCTTTTGGAACACCATGCCCACCTGCGCGCGCAACAGGTTCAAGTCCTGTTTCTTGTCCAGGATGTTGGTGCCATACAGGCTGATCTCGCCTTCCGCACGCTGGCCGGGATACAGGCTGTACATGCGGTTGAGGGTGCGCAGCAGGGTCGACTTGCCGCAGCCAGAGGGACCGATGAAGGCGGTCACCTTGTTTTCGGCGATGTTGAGGTTGACGTCCTTGAGGCCCTTGAACGTGCCGTAGTAGAAACTCAGATTGCGAATTTCAATCGCATTCCGGATGGGCGTTTGGGTTGTTTGGGGCATTTGAAAATCTCGTCTTTCAATCAGGCTTTGACTTTTTCGCGGAAGAACACGCGGGCCATGATGTTCAGGGCCAACACCGCCAAGGTGATCAGCAGTGCACCGCCCCAGGCCAACTGGATCCAGTTTTCGTAGGGGCTCATGGCAAATTGGAAAATCACCACCGGCAGGTTCGCCATGGGCGCGCCCATGTTGGTGCTGTAGAACTGGTTGTTGAGCGCGGTGAACAGCAAGGGCGCTGTCTCGCCACTGATGCGGGCCAAGGCCAGCAGCAAGCCGGTGATCACCCCACTCTTGGCCGCCCGCAAGGTCACCATGGTGGAGACCTTCCAGCGCGGCGCGCCCAAGGCGAATGCGGCTTCACGCAAACTGCCGGGCACCAGGCGCAGCATGTTTTCGGTGGTGCGCATCACCACCGGGATGGCAATCAGGGACAGGGCCAGGCTGCCCGCATAGCCCGAAAAATTGCCCACCGTGGCCACCGCGATCGCGTACACAAACAAGCCCAGCACGATGGAGGGTGCCGACAGCATGATGTCGGTCACAAAGCGGGTGAACTCGGCGGTTTTGCTGGTGTCGCCGTATTCGGTCAGGTAAATCCCCGCCAGAATACCGATCGGCGTGGACACCGCCACAGCCAGGCCCACGATCATCAAACTGCCCACAATCGCGTTGCGAAGACCACCGCCCTCCGAACCAGGCGCGGGCGTGTCTTTGGTGAACAGCGTCAACTCCAGTGCGGCCAAGCCGTTGGAAAACAACACGAACAAGATCCAGAACAAGGCGATCAAGCCCAGGCTCATGGCGATCATCGACAGCGTCAGGCCAATCAGGTTGGTGCGCTTGCGCTTGCGGTACAGGGGGGAAGGTTGCATCAGCATGGTCGGGGTCGGTTCGGTGGAACAGAAGGTTCATGCGCGCCAGGTGAGCGCATCAATTGCCTTTGGCTTTTTCGGTGCGGACGATGAGCCACTTGGCCAGGGCCAACACCACGAAAGTGATGCAGAACAAGAGGAAGCCCAGGGCAAACAGGGTGTTGAAGTGCAGGCCTTCGGCCTCGCCAAATTCATTGGCCAACACGGATGCGATCGAGGTGCCCGGAGAAAACAAGGTGGTGGGCATGCGGTTGGCATTGCCAATCACAAAAGTCACCGCCATGGTCTCGCCCAGGGCGCGACCCAGGCCCAGCATGATGCCCCCGATCACGCCCGTCTGGGTGTAGGGCAAGACCACCTTGCGCACCACCTCCCAGGTGGTGCAGCCCAAGCCATACGCGGACTCGCGCAAGATGGGTGGGGTGATTTCAAACACATCGCGCATCACGGCGGCCACAAAGGGCAGCACCATGAAGGCCAAGATGATGCCCGCGGCCAGGATGCCCAGGCCGTTGGTGGCGCCGCCGAACAGCCAGCCCACCATGGGCATGCCACCCAACACCGACTGCAAAGGCACTTGCAGGTAGTCGGCGTAGACGGGCGCGAAGACAAACAAGCCAAACATGCCGTAGATGATGGAGGGCACGGCCGCCAACAACTCGACGGCGGTGCCCAGGGGGCGGCGCAGCCAGACCGGGCAAGTCTCGGTCAGAAAAACCGCAATGCCGAATGCCAGCGGCACCGCCAGCAGCATGGCGATGCCCGCACTCAACACCGTGCCGACGATGGAAATCGCAGCACCAAATTCCTGGTTGATGATGTCCCACTCGACGTACCACAGGAAGTGGGCACCAAACTTGGCAAAAGTGGGCCAGGCATTGATGAACAAGGAGACGATGATGCCCACCAGCGCAATCAAGACCAGCAAGGAGAAAGCCTGGGTGGTGCGGTGAAAAACAACGTCTTGCACATGCTGCCGTTTGGCGATGGCGGCCATGTTGACGCTGTTCACGCCATCCTCAGTTGAAGTCGGTGATTGGGAAGTGTTCATGGTCGCAACAGCATACAGACAAAAGACAAGCCGGATCAAAAAACGAACCACCGACAACCATCAGGCATGTCGGTGGCCAAGGGTCAGATCAAACAACCCCGAAAAACATCACTTGGTGGTGATCTGGCTCCAGACGCGCTGACGGATCTGGTTGGTCAAGGCATCGGGCAAGGGCACATACTCCAGTTCCAAAGCCATTTTCTTGCCGTTCTTGAACGACCAGTCAAAAAACTTCAGGACTTCGGCAGACTGGGCTTTGTCGGCCGGGTTTTTGTACATCAGGATGAACGACGCGGTGGTCACTGGATAGGACTTGGCACCAGGCTGGTCCACGATGGACAGGCCCATGCCGGGCACGCTGAACCAGTCGGCACCAGTGGCGGCGGCGGCAAAAGTCTCGTCGTCGGGCATCACAAAGTTACCGGCCTTGTTCTGCAGGGCCATCACCGCGATGTTGTTTTTCTTGGCGTAGGCGTATTCCACATAGCCAATCGAGCCCTTGGTGCGGGCCACGTTGGCCGCAACGCCTTCGTTGCCCTTGCCACCCACCGAGGTGGGTGCAGGCCATTTGACGGCAGCGCCACGACCCACGGTGTCGAGCCACTCCTTGCTGACGGTGGACAGGTAGTCGGTCCAGTTGAAGGTCGTGCCCGAGCCGTCAGCGCGGTGCACCACGGTGATCGCTGTATCGGGCAAGCGCTTGCCAGGGTTCAAGGCGGCCAACTTGGGGTCGTTCCACTTGCTGATCTTGCCCATGAACATCTCGGCCAGGACAGGGCCGGTCACACGCAGCTCGCCTTTGCCAAAACCATCCAGGTTGAAGACCGGCACGGTGCCGCCAATGATGGCGGGGAATTGGACCATGCCGTCCTTGTCCAGGTCAGCGCCAGACAGAGGCGCATCGGTCGCACCGAAAGCCACGGTCTTGGCGCGGATCTGGCGGATACCGCCGGAAGAGCCGATGGACTGGTAGTTCAGACCTACACCGGTTTCCTTTTTGTAGGCTTCTGCCCACTTGGCGTAAATCGGGAAGGGGAAGGTGGCACCGGCACCGGTGATGTCAGCCGCCCAACTGGTGGCCGCGAAGGCGGTGAGGCCAATCGCTGCTACAAAAGATTTCAATTTCAACATGTCAGCTCCGGGTTCAGTTTGTCAATCAATTTGCCTTGGTTGAGCGCAAGGACTGGTCTGAACTTTATCGGTCGATTGTGACAACTGTGTGTCAAAAAGCAGATTTTAAGGTCGACTGCAGATTTTTTTCCCCATCTATACCGCCCATCCTCAAAGCCTGGACGCCCGAGCCAGCCAAGCAGGCGGCTTGGTCAATGCCCCGTCAACACCAGTCGCCATTGGAGCAGGCGCCCTGCATCGCCCTGCTGCTGGTCCTGTACACGCAAACGCCAGGCACCGGCTGGGTTTTCACCCATGTGACGCACACTGTGAAATGTCCATCCTTGGCTGAAATCGCCACAAATGCCCGTGAAACCCGAGCTGCACACATGGGGTCGCGCCAGCAAACTTTGTCGCTGTGATGGCGAAGAAAGCGCGATCAGCCAATCGGCGCCATAGGCATGTTCGGCCTGCACCGTGACTTGCACCGACTCCACCACCGACAGATCGCACCCGGCGAAACGGTGCTCCAGCGTCAGCCCTGGGTCGGGTGCATCCCCAACGCTTTGCTGGATGCGCAGCCAATCACTGTCACAACGTCGCTCGGCCGGCAGTCCACGAAAGACCCGCGCAGCCGCAGTGCTGTCCCCCGCATGCACACGGCCAAAACCCACCAGGGGGTGGTAACCGTGGCTGTTCATGGCCGAAGGCTCTGTCTCTGATGCACCCAGTTGTGCGGGTCTTGCGGTCCGCGCCAACAGCCAGCGCACATCGCGCCAACTCAAGGCAGGATTGGCCTGCAACATCAGCGCCACCACCCCGGACACCATGGGTGCCGCTGCGGAAGTCCCACCGGCAAAGGCCGCATAGTCCGCACGCTCAGACGGTGTCCCCCCGGACAGCCCGCGCGGACCTGTCAGGTCGGTGGTCCAGATGTCTGCACTGCCCTCGGCACGGCGCAAGAGCGCCATGGACGGGGCGCTGACCAGCACATTCGCTCCGGGCTCGGCGTAAGCCGGTGGTCGTCCTCGGTGATCGACCGCACCCACCGCCAACACACCGGGCTGGTTGGCATAACCGTCGCGGTTGCTGTCGTCCTCGCTGCCCCCATTGCCTGCGGCGAACACCACGATGGCTCCACGTCCCTGCCGACCCTGAGACAAAGCACGTCCGAGTGCCTCGCGCCAGATGGAATCGGCATGCTGGTAACTCCTGACTTGCCCAACTTGCGGGTCCAAAAAGCCCCAACTGTTGTTCACGATGTCTGCACCCGCATCCACGGCCGACGCCAATGCCTGCCCCACTTGTCCGCGCGACAACCCGTCCCAAGCCATGAAGCGGGCCTGGGGTGCCACGCCTCTTCCCCCAATGCTGTTGTCGGCGCGCGCTACGGCAATGCCGACCACGGCGGTTCCATGGGCATCGTCCCATTCCCCAGCGCGGTCGTTGTAGGGTGCATTTGCGGGCGCCAACGCTGGCGAGGGATCAGGGAAGGTCAGAAGCCCATTGACCGTGTGCAGGTTGGCCACCAGGTCCGGATGCCTGATCTGCACCGCACCATCGACGAAGGCCATCACAACGCCAAGGCCTGTCTCGGTCACCCCCTGCAGGCCCAGGTCCATGCCGGGCAGGCCTGCACTTTGGCCCGTGTTGAACAAGTGCCATTGTTGTGGGAGCAATGGGTCCGGACCACGAACCTCGGGCGGTACCACAGGCGCGGGTGGCCATGTCTGCGAGTCCCCACCACCGCAGGCCGTGAGCAGGCCTGCCAACAGCGCAGCGATCCAGTTCAACCGCATCGACTCACTCCAACGGCGCAAACACCAGCTCAATGGCATATTCAGTGGCCTGAGGTCCGGTCTGCTGAAACCAGAGTGTCATCGGTCCCGCGACCAGTTGTCCCGGGGCAACACCCTCCAGCACATTGCGTTGGAGGTCTTGCGGACCCATGTGACCGTAAGCCAACATTTTGCTCACGTCGATGCCCGCATCAAAAACCGGCGCCCGTTGCAAGGCGAAAAAAGCAATCGGGTCTGGCGAAACATAGTGCACCAAGCGCAAAGCCTGCAGACGTTGACCGGCAGGAATGTCCCATCGGATGTAGTCGGCATCCCCACGCACCACCGATCCGTGCAGCACGACGGTACGGGCCTGCTGCAGGGACAGCAAGCTCGGTTGCATCGGGTTGCCCGAGGCCTCGTGCCACGTCGGGCTGCCCAGCTCTTGCAGGTGGACCCGCTCCGGAGGCGACAGGTTGCCCGCCAAGTCCACCTGGCGCAACCACAACACAGACAAGGCGTTGCCCAGGACCGCCAGGCGATCGCCCGTTCCAGGCCACCAGCTGCGTTGGTCGTCCAGCGAGTATTCCCAGCGCCCCTGTGACTCGATGCCAGAGATACGCACCAGCCGGGTCAGGTCCTGGCTCGCGACCTGCGCTTGAAGGGGGGCCGGTGGCATGGTGTCCAGCACACAGCTGACCATCACAATTTCAGAAGTGTTGCCCAAGTCATCGCGGGCGCGGACCCAGATGGTCTTGGCCCCGTCGCCCGTGACGTCAAAAAAATCACCTTCACCACGAATCCAGGTCTTGCCCATGTCAAAGGAATACTCCCAGCCCACCAAACTGCTGACCTGCCATGCGCCGATGCGGGTCACGCCATCGGACACGCTCAGACCCGTGTCGGTGAAAGACAACACGGGTTTGTCCAACACTCTGGCCGGCAGATTTGGCAAAGACGATGGATGGTACATGCCTGTGGCAGCACCGTCGCCGTCCACACCGAGGCCACTGCCGCCGCCACCACAGGCCACCAAGCAGCAGGCCAGGACAACTGTGGCCAGTGCCCGGCTTCTTGCACACCGGCCATGGGACAGCACATGTCTCAAACCAGGGGGATACATCGCTTTCATGTGGGACAACCATGGTTGAAAAATGAAAAACAAAATGGGCCACCCCAAAGGGTGACCCAAACTTGGTGCCAGAACCCATCCGATTCCGGCCTGGACCTGTCTCAGGTGCCGATCACGCCACCGTCGTTTTTGCGGATGACCACCGTGGCCGAGCGCGGACGACCTGCATTGGGGCCATCGGGCCATTTCGAAAATGCCGTTGGGTTGGCATTCACCCAGGCATCCTTGTTGGTCGCAGCCAGATAGGCTGCAGGCGCGTTGGGGTGGCTGCCCACTTCACCAGGGTGCTGGATGTTGATGAACATCGTGCGCCCGTCCGGCGTCCAGCACACACCCGTCACCTCGCAGCCCGCTGGGCCCACCAGGAAGCGGGTGATTTTCTTGGTCGCGATGTCGGCCACCAACATCTGGTTGTTGCCCTGGTTCACAAAATCACCGGTGTTCGCATAGCTGCCGTCGGTCTGGATCCAGAGGCGACCTTCGGGATCGACCTGGATGCCATCGGGCGAATTGAAGGTGTTGCTGGCGTCGATGTTGCTCGAGCCTTTTTTGGCGCCATCGAGGGCCGGGTTGCCGGCGATCACGAAGATGTCCCAGTTGAAGGTGGTGGCGGCGGCATCGGCACCCATTTCATTGATGCGGATCACATGGCCCCAGTTGTTGACGGCACGGGGGTTGGCTTCATCCACCGCAGGGCGGGCAGAACCGGCCACGGTCGTGCCATTGCTCATGTTGGACGAAGGTGTGGCCGAACTGCCACGGCGGTTGTTGTTGGTGCAAGCCAGAAACACCTCGCCCGGCTTGGTGCGGTTGGCCGCCACCCACTCGGGGCGGTCCATCATGGTGGCGCCCACACGGTCAGCGGCCTGGCGTGCCTTGATCAGCACTTCGGCTTGGTTGGCAAAGCCGTTTTCAGGGGTCAGGCCGTTTTGGCCATGCACCAAAGGCAGCCAAACGCCAGTGCCCTGGTTGTCGCCGACCACGGTACCGGCGTCAAAGCGGGCCACATAGAGGATGCCACTGTCCAAGAGGTTCGCACCGCTGGATTTGTCAGCGGGGTTGTAAGTGCCAGACGACACAAATTTGTAGAGGTACTCGTTGCGCTCGTCGCAACCGGTGTACACCACCGCCTTGTTGGCGCTGGACAGCACGCACTCGGCATTCTCGTGCTTGAAGCGACCCAAGGCAGTGCGCTTCTTGGGTTTGCTGGTGGGCGCATAAGGGTCGATCTCGACCACCCAACCAAATCGGTTGGGTTCATTGGGGTTGACCGCCACATCGAAACGGGGATCCCCCTTGTGCCAGCCGTAGCCAAAGCCGCCCGCAGAGATGCCGTAGCGGTTTTGCAGTGCATTGGGCGTCCAGCCGGGTGCGTCGGTGCCAAAGTAACCGTTGAAGTTTTCTTCGCAAGTGATGTAAGTGCCCCAAGGCGTCTGGCCAGCACCGCAATTGTTGAGCGTGCCCAGCACCTCGGTACCCGTGGCGTCGGCGGCGGTCTTGAGCAGATCGTTGCCAGCAGCAGGGCCTGTGATGCTCATGGGCGTGTAGCCGGTGATGCGGCGGTTGTAGGTGGAGTTCCTGACGTATTCCCAGCGGCCAGACGCATTGCGCTGCACTTCGATGACCGACACGCCATGGGCCGCCAGCTGCTTTTTGGTGTTATCCGGAATTTCAGGCTTGTTGAAGTTGGCCACGTCGTGAAAGTACTCGGGATTGATGTACTCGTGGTTCATGGCCAGGATGCCGCGGCTGTTGCCATCGGTGCCGGGAAACGGAAAGAAATTGATGCCGTCGTGGTTGTCACCAGACTGCACTTCCTGCTCGCGCCAGGTCTCGCTGGCATCGCCATTGAATGCGGGCGCGGCGGCTGTGATCGGATCACCCCAGCGGTACATCACATCGGCGGTGTAACCCTCGGGCACGATGATGGCATCACCGCTGCTGGTCGATAGGGCCTTGAAGCCGATGGCACCCGCTGCGGGGGCCGAGTTGCCGCCACAGGCCGTCAAAGCGCTGCCAAAAATACCCAACAAGCCCAAAGCTGCACCGGATTTGAGCATGCTGCGCCGGCTGGGGTTGCGGGCGATTTCACGCTCGATCAGGTCGTGCAAATGGTCATTGGCTGAAGCGTTGGAAACGCCATCGTCATCGCGAATCAAATGAGACATGTTGAAAACTCCTGTGGGTTGAAAACCGCTTCAGGTTAATCAGCGTCTGTGAAAAGCCCATGACAGCTGCATTGGACTGTGTCTGAAGTTGTGCATCGGCCATGCGACGTCACGATCTCATGCCCCTGGTTTGAAGTTCACTGGCGTCACCGCTGTCTGAAATCAAGTGCGACACACTGCCAATGCCCTTGCCCAAGCGTGGCGGCATTGAGTTTTGTCATCCAACTGACACAAAGACGCGCCACAATTCCATCGTTGTTGAATTGAAGAGAGGTTTTGCCATGAAAGTCGGTATCAATGGAATGGGCCGCATCGGCCGTTTGGCCCTGCGCGCGGCCATGGGCGCAGCCGAGCGCCAGTCGGACGACCCCCGTGCAGGCAACCGCCTGGAGGTGGTGCACCTGAACGAGCTCAAAGGCGGCGCAGCAGCCACCGCGCATTTGCTGGCCTTTGACAGCGTGCAGGGCCAATGGCGCGAACACATCGAGGCCGAGGACGACCATCAGATCCGCATTGGCGAGCGCACCCTGGGCTTTTCGTCGCACGCCAACCCGGCCGACATCCCTTGGGGTGACCTGGGTGTGGATGTGGTGCTGGAGTGCACCGGCAAATTTTTGACGCCCGAAACGATCCAGGGCCATCTGGACCGGGGCGCCAAGCGCGTGATCGTGGCCGCGCCCGTCAAGGTGGGCGGTGTGCTGAACATCGTGGTGGGCGTCAACCACACGCTGTACAACCCGGCCCGAGACCGCATCGTCACGGCGGCGTCGTGCACCACCAACTGCCTGGCGCCCGTGGTCAAAGTGGTGCACGAAGCCATTGGCATCCGTCACGGCCAGATCACCACCATCCACGACCCGACCAACACCAACTTGGTGGTGGACGCGCCGCACAAGGACCTGCGCCGCGCCCGCAGCGCCATGATGAGCCTGGCCCCCAC
>JAIXXW010000217.1 GCA_027490555.1 Comamonadaceae bacterium
CGCAAAAAAGCAGCAAAACGCGGCAAGCCCGATGGCGTGCGTTCGCGGTAGCGGTAAGTGACCCAGGCCCCCACAGGCGGCGGGTTGCGGCGCAGCGCATCGCTCAGGCCCGCGCCCAAGGCAAAGCGCTGGCCCGAAGGCATCTGCACCAGCAGTGCGCCGGTCAGGCCCGCCAACCGCCCCCTGCCCGGCTGGTGGCCCACCACCAGCCCCTCTTCGTCCTCCTGCGGCTTGAACTTGAACAGCGCACCGCTGCGGCCCGGCTGCCATGCGGCATCGGCGCGGTGCAGCATCAGCCCCTCGCCCCCCTGGCGCACCGTGTCCTGCAACAGCGCCTGCAAAGCGCGGGCGTCTTTCACTTCGTGCTGCACCACCGGGATCAGCCAGGCTGGCTGGGCCTGGGCCAGGATCGACTGCACAAACGCCACCCGCTGGGCAAACGGCCCCTCATGCCCGGGGGCGTCAAACACCAGGTACTTCACCGCCCGCCAGGCCTCCTCGTCGGGTTCGGCCTGGCGCACCAGCCCCGAGAGCCGGTCAAACAACCCACGCCCCAGCCACAACTCGCCGTCCAGGGGCACACCCCGGGGCAGCGCCGACACGAACCCTTGCGGGGCGGCGATCACCCGGCCACTGCGAAAGTGCAAGACCTGACCGTCCCAGACGGCGCGCACACCGTCGAATTTTTCGCTCACCAGATAACCCTGGGGCGACCGCCCATGGGGCCAGGACATGGCCAGCTGGGTCTGGATGGCTGGGGCCAGCTGCTGTCCCTGGGCCAGGGCCAGGGGCAGCAGCCCAGACAAGAGCAGCAGCGCCAGCAGGGCGTGGCGTCGGGACCGCGCCACCGCCTGGGCGCCAAGAGGTGCATCCAAGCGCAGCTGCGCCAAGGCCAGTGGGGGCATGCCGGGTCTCCCTGATGTCGCCGGGCTCTTGGGCCCGTGCGTTTTGCTTTCAGGTGGCCATGATGCAGCGCTGGCTCGCTGCACGCAAGCGGCCTGGCCAGGCCGGGCTGTGGCTCAGGCCATCAGGCGGGAATTCTTGGGCACATGCGCCAACAAAAATGCCATCTGGTCACTCAGGATGCGGCGGTTGCGCAAGATGAAGTCTTCCCACAGGCTGGGCACATAGGGCGCATACAGCAGGGGCATGCGCGCCTGTTCCGGGGTGCGGTTGCTTTTGCGGTGGTTGCACGAGCGGCACGCCGTGACCACGTTCATCCAGTGGTCGGGGCCGTTCTGGCACAGGGGCAAAATGTGCTCGCGCGTGAGCAGCGACTCGTGAAAATGCCCGCCGCAATAGGCGCAGACATTGCGGTCGCGCACAAACAGTTTGGAATTGGTCAGGCCCGAGCGCATGTCGAACGGGTTGATGCGGGGCACGCCCTGGGTGCCAATGATGCTGTTGACGGTGATGATGGACTGCTGTCCGGTGAGCGCGTTGTGGCCCCCATGGAAAACGGCCACTTGCTGCCCCGCTTCCCAACGCACTTCGTCGGCCGCATAGTGGGTCACCGCCTGCTCCAGGCTGATCCACGATTGCGGCAGGCCTTGGGCCGAGAGTTTCAAAACCTTCACAGACGCCTCCATCCAAAAGTTCCAAAAAAACCAGGGACACGAACCGTTGCGCCACACCACCGTGTGGCGGGCCAGGGCGGCAGGGCATGCCGACTTGGCCTCGGTCACAATATACCCTCTTACACCGACAAATCCGTGAAAGTTGGCGCCAGCCCACTTTTGCGACAGGACCCCACCCGCGACATGAAGGTTTTCCGAGGTTTCCACCACCCTGATCTGGCCCCCGCCTGCGCCCTGACCATCGGCAATTTCGATGGCGTGCACCGCGGCCACCAGGCCATGCTGGCGCTGTTGCGCAGCGAAGCCGCCCACCGGGGCGTGCCCAGCTGCGTGATGACCTTCGAGCCGCACCCCCGGGACCACTTTGCCAAGGCCCTGAACAAACCGGATCTGGCCCCGGCCCGCATCGCCACGCTGCGCGACAAACTGCAAGAACTCGCGCGCTGCGGGGTGGACCAGGTGGTGGTCTTGCCCTTTGACGCCCGGCTGGCCAGCCAGTCGCCCCAAGACTTCATCCAGCAAGTGCTGATCCAGGGCCTGGGCGTGCGCTATGTGCTGGTGGGAGACGATTTCCGCTTTGGTGCCCAGCGGGCGGGCGACTACGCCATGCTCGACGCGGCCGGCCAGCGCCTGGGTTTTGATGTGGCCCGCATGAACAGCTATGAGGTGCATGGCCTGCGCGTGTCCAGCTCGGCCGTGCGCGCGGCCCTCGGTCAAGGCCGCATGCAGGATGTGCAGGCCCTGCTGGGACGCCCCTACAGCATCAGCGGGCATGTGGTGAACGGGCGCAAGCTGGGCCGGGCCCTGGGGGCCAGCCCCGAGGGGGCAGGCAACGGCTTTCGCACCCTGAATTTGCGCTTTTCGCACTGGAAGCCCGCCGCCAGCGGCATTTTCGTGGTCGAGGTGCATGGCCTGGCGGCCCAGCCCCTGCCGGGTGTGGCCAATCTGGGCATCCGCCCCTCGCTGGACCCCAGCGATGTGAACGGCGGCCGGGTGCTGCTGGAGACCCATGCCCTGCGTTGGCCCGCCGAGCTCGGCGACGAGGGGGGCTACGGTAAAATCATCCAGGTGGACTTGCTGCACAAACTACACGACGAACTCAAATACGATGGTCTGGAGGCCTTGACCCGAGGCATTGCCCAGGACTGTGACGATGCGCACGCCTGGTTTGCTTCGCGCCACAGCGAGACGCACCGCCAAACCACACGCGACCGAATTTGACGGTCGGACCGCCATGGTGCCCACGCTGGCCAGGATGGCCCGCCCACCTGCCCCGGGCCGTTTGAACAGCCCTTTTTCATGCTCCCAGCGGCTTTGATGGCCGCTCCCCGGATACCCCCCATGTCTGAACCCACTACCGCTTCCAGCAACACCCCCACGGCAGACTACCGCGCCACGCTGAACCTGCCAGACACCCCCTTTCCGATGCGCGGCGACCTGCCCAAGCGCGAGCCAGGCTGGGTGAAAGACTGGAACGACGGCGGCCTGTACAAAAAACTGCGTGCGGCCCGCCAGGGTGCCCCGCTGTTTGTGCTGCACGACGGCCCGCCCTACGCCAACGGCAAACTGCACATCGGCCATGCCCTGAACAAAGTGCTCAAGGACATGATCGTCAAATCCCGCCAGCTCGCTGGCTTTGACGCGCAGTACATCCCCGGCTGGGACTGCCACGGCCTGCCGATCGAAAACGCGATTGAAAAACTGCACGGCCGCAACCTCAGCCGCGACGACATGCAGGCCAAAAGCCGCGCCTTTGCCACCGAACAGATCGGCCAGCAGCGCGAGGACTTCAAGCGCCTGGGTGTGCTGGGCGATTGGGAACGCCCCTACCGCACCATGGATTTCGCCAACGAAGCCGGGCAAATCCGCGCCTTCAAGCGCGTCATCGAGCGTGGCTTTGTCTACCGGGGCCTCAAGCCCGTGTACTGGTGCTTTGACTGCGGTTCGTCGCTGGCCGAATTCGAGATCGAATACGCCGACAAAAAAAGCGACACGCTGGACGTGGCTTTTGAAGCCGACAACAACGCCGCCCTTGCCGCCGCCTTTGGCCTGACCCAGCTGCCGGGCGACGCCAGCCAGAAAGCCTTTGCCGTCATCTGGACCACCACCGCCTGGACGATTCCGGCCAACCAGGCGCTCAATGCCCATCCCGAGCTGGAATACGCCCTGGTCGACACCCCCCGGGGCGTGCTGCTGCTGGCCGCCAGCCTGGTCGACAAATGCCTGGAGCGCTACCAGCTGCAAGGCCGCGTGATCGCCACCGCCCGGGGCGAAGCCCTGCGCGGCCTGGTGTTCCGCCACCCGCTGTACGACGCCGTGGGCGCCGATGAAGGCGGCCCTTACAGCTACCGCCGCACATCGCCGCTGTACCTGGCCGAGTATGTGACCGCCAGCGACGGCACCGGCATCGTGCACTCGGCCCCGGCCTATGGCGTGGACGACTTCAA
>JAIXXW010000241.1 GCA_027490555.1 Comamonadaceae bacterium
ACCGCGCGCTTTTCAGCCGGGCTCATCTCGATCCAGACCTGCACCTCTTCAAAGCTGCGGCCACAGCCCTTGCAGGTCTCGTCCCCCTGGCTGGTCGAGCAGATCGCAATGCAGG
Source organism: Comamonadaceae bacterium (assembly GCA_027490555.1). Lineage (GTDB taxonomy): Bacteria > Pseudomonadota > Gammaproteobacteria > Burkholderiales > Burkholderiaceae_C > Limnohabitans_A. Next base: position 116 of record JAIXXW010000241.1, read on the forward strand.
GCGTGTCGGGCGTGGTGGCATACCAGTCTTGCCAGGCCAGGGCTGCCGCCATGGGCAAGGTGAACTCGTCGGCCAAATCCTGGCGGTGGTAGACCATCAGGCCATACACCTCGGCCAGCGCGCGCAACTCGGGCGGCAGCGTGACCCCATCCGCAGAAGGGTTCTTGTGGCGCCAATGGTTGATGGCGGCTTCGATGTCGGTGATGTGGATGCCGGCCATGGTGTGTCGAGGTCAGGGAGGGCGATCATAGCCCCAAGCGGCCAGTTCAGCGTTCGGGGCCCTGCAAGGCACGCAGGCGCTCCCGGGCATGGCGCAGGCGGACATCCACGATCGAGGCCTCGATGTGCTCGCCGGCTTGCAAGCGGCCTTGCTGGGCCACTTGCTGCGCGGCCCGAAAACGGTCGACCGCGCCCGACCAATCCAGCCGGGCCGCCTGCGCCTCGCCGGCTGCCCGCAAGGCCGCCAGGGCCTGGCCCTGCAGCTGCAGCAAGCCCGACAGCCGGTCCCAGGCTTGCGCGTCCAGCGGTGTCTGTTGCACCAGGTCCCGCAACTGCGCCACCACCGAGGGCACCAGGGCGTGTCCGGGCAAACGCTGCAAAACCTGCGCCAGCGCCATCAATTCGGGGCGCGGCAAGCGCTGCCCGCTCTGCTCTGGGCTGAGGATCTGGACCGCCAGGGCCAGATCGTCTTGCCGCTCGGCCACCTCGGCCTGCAGCAAACGCAGCCAGCGTTGCGCGGCCGCGTGCGAGGGCAATTGGCGCTGCGACTGCACCAGCGCAGCCAGGGCCTGCAACTGGCGCTGGGTGGCGGCCGCATCGCGCAACAGCACATGGGACAGGCTCGCGGCGTACAGCGCAGCGGCCTGATCGGCCGGCGACGCTGTGGCCGGCAGGGACGCAGGCCCCTGGATCCAGGCCTTGAGCGCATCGGGGCTGCTTTGCGAGAACACCCGGGCCCTAGCCGCCATCATGGCATGGGCCATGTCCGGTGCGGGCCTGGGCATCGGAGCGTTCAATTGCTGGCGGGCCTGCATGTCGGCCATGCGCTCGGTGGTCAAGGGGTGGCTGCGCAGGTAAGGAAATGCACCGTTGTCGTTCAAGCCGGCGGCTTGCTGCAGCTTGGCAAACATGCTGACAAAACCACCGGGGTCGTAACCGGCGTCCACCAAAATGCCAAAGCCCACCCGGTCTGCTTCGCGCTCCATGTCGCGGGTGTAGCTCAGCTGGGTCTGGATCGCGGCGGCCTGGCCGCCCACGATCAGGGCTTGCGCTGCCTGGGGGTTTTTGCTGGCCGCGATGGCCCCCAGGATCATCGACCCCAAAACAAAGGGCGTCATCCTGGACTGGTCGCTCATGCCCCGGGCGATGTGGCGCTGCGTGACATGGCTCAACTCGTGGGCCAGCACCGAAGCCAACTCATCGGCCGTGCTGACCACCGCGATCAGCCCCAGGTGCACCCCGAGATACCCGCCAGGCAAGGCAAAGGCGTTGACCGAGCGGTCGCGGCCCAACAAAATCCGCCAGGCAAAGCGCTCCTGCAACTCGGGCGACAACTCACCGCGCGCCACCGCCGCCCGCACCAGGGGCGCCCAAAGCTGCTGGATGTAGGCGTCCAGCACCGCATCTTCCAGGTAATCCGGGTCACGGAACAGCTCGCGCGCGATGCGGTCCCCCAACTGGCGCTCCGCGCTCAGGGAAATGCTGTCGCCATCGCCCAAGGCGGGCAAACCGGTGCTTTGGCCCAGCGCCCAGGGGCTGCTCAGGCCCATGGCCAAAGCCAGCGCCCATGCCGCGTGAAACCGACGAACAGGAATAGTCAAAGTGATCCGAGCCATGTGCAAGCCCCGTATGATGCACGCTTGTGATGAACCTGTCGTTGCCACTGAAAAACGCCCATGACCCCAGCCGCCCTGACCCATTTTGATGCCCAAGGCCAAGCCCACATGGTGGATGTGGGGGACAAAGCCAGCACCCGCCGTGTGGCGGTGGCCTCGGGTCGGATCAGCATGCTGCCCGCCACCCTCGACTTGATCACCTCCGGCTCAGCCAAAAAGGGCGACGTCCTGGGCATCGCCCGCATCGCGGGCATCCAGGGGGCCAAAAAAACCAGCGACCTGATTCCCCTGTGCCACCCGATCGGCCTGACCCGGGTTGCCGTGGTGTTTGAAGTCGACACCGCCTCCAGCAGCGTGTCCTGCACCGCCACCGCCGAAGTCACCGGCCAGACCGGCGTCGAGATGGAAGCCCTGACGGCCGTCCAAGTCGCCCTGCTCACCATCTATGACATGTGCAAAGCGGTGGACCGGGGCATGGTCATCACCGATGTGAAGCTGCTGGAAAAGCACGGGGGCAAGAGCGGCAGCTTTGTGGCTGCGAAGTGATCGCCAACCCATCCCGACCAGCACAGGTGGGGATGGGGGCTCGGGCTGGTGCGTGTTTATTGCACGAAACCTTTGCCTTCCAGCCACTTTTGAATCACGGTCGCGATGTCACCGCTGTTTTTGTCCATCATCATCATGTGGCTGTTGCCCTTGATGCCCATGGCGGGCAGGTTGATGAGTTCGGCCGAGCCGCCCGCGGCACGTATCGCATCCTGGAATTTCATGTTGTTGGCCCGGATGGTGGGCCAGCGCGCATCGGTGTCCACATAGTCGCCGTAGATGCTGACGCTGGGGATGTTTTTCAGGGCGGGCACATTGGCCGCGTCACCCACGCCGGCCGGCTCCACCAACACCAGGGCCTTGACTTTGTCGGGGCGTGCTTGCGCCACGCGGTAGGCAAAGGGGCCACCTTGTGAATGGGCCAAAACGATGCAGGGGCAAACCTTGTCGACCAGCGCGGTGTAGGCCGCGATGATGGGCACATCGGTGCTGGTCCAACGCGGCACCACTTGCTTGGTGAAGTTGTCGTAGCCCTCCAGCGGGAACTGGTTGCCGGGCAGCGGCTTCATTTTTGAGACGTCTTTGTTGTAGGAGTTGGGACCTGCACCAATGCGAAAGCGCTCGAAGGGGTTTTCCTTGGTGAGGAAGACCGGTTCGGTTTTGGTGATTTCAGGGTACATGGCCCAACCCGAGCGGCCGCGCTCGACCGCATCGGAGTTGTACACCGTCCAGCCTTGCTTGATGAAATAGTTGAGCCAGCCCTCACCCCCATCGGGTTTGGTTTCGTAGGTGACGCCTGTCAGACCACCGCCGTGCCACATCAGCAGGGGCAGCTTGCCGCGTTGTTTGTGCGGCACAAAATACTGCACATACATCTGCTCGACCTGGTACACCCCATTGGGGTCCAGCTTGGCTGGGACACCGCCTGCGGTGAACAGCACCTCTTTCACCGGCAAGCCTGTCAGCGTGACCTCACGCCCCCCCACATGGAAAGAACCCATGTCTTTGATGGCCAGGCCACCTTGTTGTGTTGCGCAGCCAGCCAGCAGCGCCATGGAAAGGGTCAGGCTCAAACGGATCATGCAGGTCTCCTGTGGGTTGTGGGTAATGTCAGTCGAGTGTAGGCGGATGGCATCGGCCGGTAAAGCACACCACCGTCAGCGGCTCGGTGGCTGTGCATGGCGCGTGCCTGTGGCGCAGCCGCATCTTCAGTCCACCTTGCCGCCCAGGCTTTTGAGCACCCCCTCCCACAGGGCCTGCCGGTACTGGTAGGGCCTGGGGTCGTGGCGGCCGCTGGGTGCGGTGTGCACAGCTGTTTGCACCATCACGATCTTGGTGTCGGGCTGCACATAAATGGTCTGGCCGTGGATGCCTTGCAGCGCAAAAGTGCGGGTTTTGAAGGGCAGCAACCAGGTCTGGTAGCCATAGCCCATGTAGGGTGTGGCCGCGCGCGGCCTGAAGGCCGGAGGCTGGCGTTGCACATCGGTGGCGTCCAGCAGGAATTCGCGCGGAATGATGGTCTGGCCATCACGCACCCCGTCGTTGGCCAGCAGCATGCCAAAGCGACCATAGTCGCGCAGCGATGCATTGAAGCTGCCCGCCGTCCCTTCGGTGCCATCGGTGGTGCTCAGCAGCCAGTGCGCGGGGTGCTCGGCGCCCATGGGTTGCCAGAGCCAGTCCTGCGTCAGCTGGGCGATCGACTGGCCGGTGGCGCGGCGCAGCACACGGCCGAGGATTTCGGTTTCGATGGAGGCATAGTGGAACCGTTGGCCTTGCTCGATTTCGCGTTGCGTGCGCGCCAGCAGGTGTTGCTCGATGCGGCGGGGCTGCTTGGCGTTGCTGGGGTGGTACAGCACCATGCCCCAGACCCAGTTGTCATCGTCCGGTGTCCAGGTGTAGAGCTCACGGAACGGCACACCCGAGGCCATGCGCAGCAGGTTGCGGATGCTGGTCTGGCCATAGGCCGAGGCCGCGATTTCCGGCCAGTAATCGGCCGCGCGGTCGTCCAGCGAGCGGATCAGGCCCTTGTCATGGGCCATCCCCACCAGCATGGCGGTGAAGGTCTTGGCCATCGAGAACGAACGCATGGGCATGCCCGGCTGACGGCCGTACTGGTAGCGCTCGGCCACGACCTGTCCGTTCTGGATGATCAGCAATCCGGTGGTCTGGGTGGCGTCCATGTAGTCGTCGACCGACTGGCCCAGAAAGCCCCAGCGCCACTGGATGGGCGGTGGTTCCGGGTGATCGGGCAGGGGCCAGGGCGTGCCGGGCGGCTCGACCGGGTTGCGCGGCTGGGTGCTCAGGCCCCCAGACCAAGTGCCAACGCGGCAGTTGGCTTGCTGCAAGGCGGCGATGCAACTGGGGTAGCCCTGGCTTTGGCCCAGGGCCTGGGCGTTGGGCCCGTCCGGGCGCATTTTGCGCACCGGTGTCTGTGCTTGTGCCAAGGCCATGCCCAAGACGCAGGCCAGTGCCATCAGCGGCGTTCTGCCCCACAGCGCCCTGGGCCAAGGCATCGCAAATCCAGGCATGCGGCGCACCGGCTTCACTCGGCCTTGATGTTGGCCGCCTTGACCACGGCCGCGTAGCGCGACAGGTCGCGCGCCATGTCACGGCCAAATTTCTCGGGGCCGCCCGGGCTGGCGGTGATGCCCAGGGTGTTCAGCCGGTCGCGCACCGCCGGGTCATTGAGCACCGCGTTCAGTTCGTTGTTGAGTTTCTCAACAATCGCCCGGGGCGTTTTGGCCGGGGCCAGCAAACCCACCCAGGAGTTGATGTCGAAATCGTTCAGGCCCGATTCGATGAAGGTGGGCACGTCTGGCAAGGACGGCGCACGCTGGGCGCTGGACACGGCCACCGCATGCAGCTTGCCCGACTTGAGGTGGGGGAAAGCACCGGCCACTGCGGTGTAGACCAGGGGGATGTTGCCGCCCAGCACATCGGTCAAGGCCTGGCCACCGCCTTTATAGGGGATGTGGGTCAGGTTGGCGCCGGTGCGCTGGCGCAGCAGCTCACCCGCGATGTGGGGCGTACCGCCTGTGCCGGAGGTGCCATACGACAAGCCGCCCGTCTGGGTTTTGGACAGGGCGATCACTTGCTGGAGCGTCTTGGCCGACACGCCCGGATGCGACACCAGGATCAGGATGGCATCGCCGATCTTGCCGATCGGGGCAAAGTCCTTCATGGTGTCAAAGCCGACCTTGGGGAACACGTGCGGGTTGATGACCATGGTGCCATCAAAGGCCAGCAGCAAGGTGTAGCCATCGGGCTCGGCCGTGGCCACCATTTGCGTGCCGATGTTGCCCGAGGCGCCTGGTTTGTTGTCGACCACCACCTGCTGGCCCAAGCGCTTGGACAGCTGCTCGGCGATCAGGCGACCGCTGGTGTCGGTCACGCCACCGACGGCAAAGGGCACCACCAGGCGAATGGGTTTGACGGGGTAGGCGGCTTGCGCGGCCGCCGTGCTGGCGCCCAGGGTCAGGCCGGCACAGGCTGCCGCCATGAGGCCGGTGCGCAAGGCGGTGGTGAGCCATTGGCGGCGGGGTGTGGTGTTTGGATGGGGCATGGTGGTCTCCTGATGGTTTCAAGGTGTCGAATCATTCGGTCTCGGCGTAGCGCTTTTCAAAAGCCCACACGTCTTCAAAACCCATGAGCTTGGTCAGGTCGGCAAAGTCATACAAAGGCGTGCTGCCCTTGGCCGACGAACCCGTGTCCTTGAACTGCTGGTACACCTGCGTCATGGCCTGTACACCGGCCAGCAAGGCGGTGACCGGAAAAATGGCGATCTTGTAGCCCAGGGCTTCCAAGTCGAGGCGGGTCAGCACCGGGGTGCGGCCTTTTTCGACCATGTTGGCCACCAGCGGCACATCGAAGCTTTGGCCGATGCGGCGCATTTCCTCTTCGGACTCGGGCGACTCGACAAAAAGGATGTCGGCCCCCGCCTTGGCATAGGCCTCGGCCCGGCGCAGGGCCTCGTCCAGGCCGAGCGTGGTGCGGGCATCGGTGCGGGCGATGATCAGGAAATCCTTGGACGCGCGCGCATCGACGGCCACCTGGATCTTGCGCACCATGTCGGCCATGGGAATGACGCGACGGCCCGGGGTGTGGCCACATTTTTTGGGGAACTCCTGGTCTTCGAGCTGGATGGCGCAAGCACCCGCCGCCTCGTAACCCCGGATGGTGTGGCGCATGTTGAGCAGCCCGCCGTAACCGGTGTCGGCATCGGCGATCAGCGGCGTGCGGGCCATGCCGGCCATGGCCGTGACACGGCCCACCATGTCGGAGTAGGTGGCCAGGCCCGCATCGGGCAAGCCCATGTGCGAGGCCACGGTGCCGTAGCCGGTCATGTACAGCGCGTCAAAGCCAAAGCTGTCGGCCAGGCGCAGTGACACCATGTCGAAAACACCGGGGGCCACCACCAGGCCCGGTTGCTTCAAACGCGCACACAGCGCAGAGGTTTTGGGGTTCATGACGCAAGTCGCTTGCAAGAGTGATCAAATGGAGAGGTTCGAAACATTGATTTCATCAGAAGAGCCGCCCATGGACCTGCACTTAAGCGACAAGCACATTCTCATCACCGGCGGCAGCAAAGGCATTGGCCTGGCCTGTGCGCAAGGCTTTTTGGCCGAAGGCGCCAGCGTCAGCCTGGTCTCGCGCGACAGCGCCCACCTGGCCAAGGCACAGCAGCAGCTGCTGGCCGCTTGCCCGGGCGCGCGCATCCACACCGTGGCCGCCAATCTGCGCGATGCCTCGGCCGCGTTGAGCGCACTGGCCTCGGCCGAAAACGCCTTCGGCCCGGTGGATGTGCTGGTCAACTCGGCCGGTGCGGCCAAACGCACGCCCGCGCCCGAACTCACCCCCGAAGCCTTTGCCGACGCCATGCAGGCCAAGTACTTCACCACCATCCACATGCTCACGCCGGT
>JAIXXW010000198.1 GCA_027490555.1 Comamonadaceae bacterium
TAGCCGCCAACACCTGCCAAGTAGTCCTGAGCGACTTGCTTCTTGAATTTCTCGTCATATCTCGCCATGAAAAACACCCCAAAGGTTGGATCGGTGTCCAACTTTTGGGGTGCAGTTCATGAAGGGGCTTTTTTCGTGGGTGGCTCACCCCGTCGGGGTGAGCCTGTGCCAGCGCCTCAAAGGGACTGCAGGGCCTGGTTGAAGGTTTGGCTTGGGCACATGACGGTTTGCAACTTCTCGGGGGAGGGGAAGTAGTAACCGCCGATGTCCACCGGCTTGCCTTGCACCGCAGCGAGTTCGGCCACGATGGTTTGTTCCTGGGCTGTGAGCGTTTTGGCCAGGGGCTCAAACTGCTTGGCCAGCTCGGCATCGTCGGTTTGGGCGGCCAATTCCTGGGCCCAGTACATGGCCAGGTAGAACTGGCTGCCACGGTTGTCGAGCTGTCCGGTCTTGGGGGAGGGGTTCTTGTTGTTGTCCAACAGCTTGCCCGTGGCCGCGTCCAGGGTCTTGGCCAGGATGCCGGCTTTTTTGTTGCCGGTTTTCAGGCCCAGATCTTCCAGCGACACCGCCAAGGCCAGGAATTCACCCAGCGAGTCCCAACGCAGGTGGTTTTCTTCGACCAATTGCTGCACGTGTTTGGGGGCCGAGCCACCCGCGCCGGTTTCGTACATGCCGCCGCCGGCCATCAAGGGCACGATGGACAGCATCTTGGCCGAGGTGCCCAGCTCCATGATGGGGAACAGGTCAGTCAGGTAGTCGCGCAGGATGTTGCCGGTGGCGCTGATGGTGTCAAAACCACGGACAACCCTCTCCAGGGTGTAGCGCATGGCGCGCACCTGGCTCATGATCTGAATCTCGAGGCCGGCGGTGTTGTGCTCGTGCAGGTACATCTTGACCTTGGTGATCAGCTGGGCCTCGTGGGGGCGGTACTGGTCGAGCCAGAACACCACAGGCATGCCCGAGTTGCGGGCGCGGGTCACGGCCAGTTTCACCCAGTCGCGGATGGCCGCGTCCTTGACCTGGCACATGCGCCAGATATCGCCTTCTTCCACGTTTTGGCTCAGCAGCACTTCACCGGTGTTGATGTCGGTGATGTTGGCCACGCCGTCTTCGGGGATTTCAAAGGTCTTGTCGTGCGAGCCGTATTCTTCGGCTTGCTGCGCCATCAGCCCCACGTTGGGGACGGTGCCCATGGTTCTGGGGTCGAACGCCCCATGCCACTTGCAGAAGTTGATCATCTCCTGGTAGATGCGAGCGAAAGTGGATTCGGGCATCACCGCCTTGACGTCTTTCAAGCGGCCGTCGGCACCCCACATCTTGCCGCCGTTGCGGATCATGGCGGGCATGGAGGCGTCCACGATCACATCGTTGGGGGAGTGGAAGTTGGTGATGCCTTTGGCCGAGTCGACCATGGCCAACTCGGGGCGGCCTTCGTGGCAGGCGTGCAGGTCGCGTTTGATCTCTTCTTGCTTGGATTGGGGCAAGGTCGCGATCTTGGCGTAGAGGTCGGCCATGCCGTTGTTGACGTTGACCCCCAGCTCCTTGAACAAAGCGCCGTGCTTGGCAAAAGCGTCCTTGTAGAAGATCTTAACGCAGTGGCCGAACACGATGGGGTGCGACACCTTCATCATGGTGGCCTTGACGTGCAAGGAGAACATCACGCCTGTCTTGCGGGCGTCCTCGATTTCACGTTCATAGAACTCCAGCAAGGCTTTCTTGCTCATGAACATGCTGTCGATCACTTCCCGGTCGAGCAGGGACACCTTGGGTTTGAGGACGATGGTTTTGCCGCTGTGGGTGATCAGCTCCATCTTGACGTCGCGTGGCCGGTCCAAGGTCATGGACTTTTCGCCATGGTAGAAGTCGCCGGCGTGCATGTGTGAAACATGGGAACGCGATGCTTGGCTCCATTCGGCCATGCTGTGCGGGTTTTTCCGGGCGAATTCCTTGACCGCGCGTGGCGCACGGCGGTCAGAGTTGCCTTCGCGCAAAACCGGGTTCACCGCCGAGCCGATGCACTTGGAGTAGCGCGCCTTGATGGCCTTTTCCTCGTCGTTTTTGGGCGCATCGGGGTAATTGGGCAGCGCATAGCCCTTGGCTTGCAACTCTTGAATGGCCGCAGTCAGCTGCCCCACCGAGGCACTGATGTTGGGCAGCTTGATGATGTTGGCCTCTGGCTTGAGGGTCAGCTTGCCCAATTCGGCCAGGTTGTTCGGCACGCGTTGCTCGGGCGGCAGCATGTCGGAGAACTCGCCCAAGATCCGCGCGGCGACTGAAATGTCGCTGGTCTGAACATCGATGCCAGCGGGTTGGGTGAAGGTGCGAATGACCGGCAAAAAAGCTGCCGTGGCCAGCAAAGGGGCTTCATCGGTCAGGGTGTAAATGATTTTGGGTCGTGCTGTGGGCGTTGTCATCGTGGTACTTTTTTACAAGATGAAAAAGAAGACCACTATCTTAAACCAAGCATCCCCACATGGGGCTGACGCCATCCCTCATTCAAGGTCTTCCAGCGGTCCAGGGTCGGTCAGACCGTGCCAGGGCGAGTGCGCTTTGGATCGGGCATGCAAATGTGTGAAAATCGAGGGCTGTTTTCAATTCTTCTGGCGTCGTCTTCGGCGGCGCTGTCCACCACATGTCCATGGTTCAAATCACGCTTCCCGATGGCTCTTTGAGAGAGTTCCCCGGTCCGGTCACGGTCGCCGAAGTGGCGGCCTCGATCGGCACCGGTTTGGCCAAAGCCGCGCTGGGCGGCAAGGTGGACGGCCAATTGGTGGACACCAGTTTTGCCATCGCGGCTAACGCCCGGCTCGCCATCATCACCGCCAAAGACCCGGAAGGCCTGGAACTCATCCGCCATTCCTCGGCGCATTTGTTGGCCTATGCCGTCAAAAGCCTGTTTCCCGAGGCGCAGGTCACCATCGGCCCTGTGATCGACAACGGGTTTTACTACGACTTTTCATACTCCCGCGCGTTCACGCCGGAAGACCTGGTGGCCATCGAAAAACGCATGACCGAGCTGGCGGCCAAGGACGAGGCTGTCGTGCGCCGGGTGCTGCCGCGCGACGAGGCCGTGGCCTATTTCAAGGGCCTGGGTGAGCATTACAAGGCTGAAATCATCGGCTCCATCCCGGCGGGCGAGCAAGTCAGTCTTTACCGTGAAGGTGACTTCGAAGACCTGTGCCGTGGCCCGCATGTGCCCAGCACCGGCAAACTCAAGCATTTCAAGCTGATGAAGGTGGCCGGGGCCTATTGGCGCGGGGACAGCAAGAACGAGATGCTGCAGCGCGTTTACGGCACCGCCTGGGCCACCAAAGAAGACCTGCAGCAATACCTGACGCGCCTGGAAGAGGCGGATAAGCGTGACCACCGGAAACTGGGGCGCGAACTCGACCTGTTCCACATCGACGAGCACGCACCGGGCCTGGTGTTCTGGCACCCCAAAGGCTGGACCGTCTGGCAAACCATCGAGCAGTACATGCGCCAAGTTTACCGCGACAACGGTTACCAGGAGGTCAAAGGCCCACAGATCATTGACAAGAGTTTGTGGGAAAAAACCGGCCACTGGGACAAGTACCGCGACAACATGTTCACCACCGAATCGGAAAAGCGCGACTACGCCCTCAAGCCGATGAACTGTCCGGGCCACATCCTGATCTTCAAGCAGGGCATCAAGAGTTACCGGGACCTGCCGCTGCGCTACGGCGAATTTGGCCAGTGCCACCGCAACGAGCCTTCGGGCGGCCTGCACGGCATCATGCGCGTGCGGGGCTTCACGCAGGACGATGGCCATATTTTTTGCACCGAAGACCAGATCCTGCCCGAGTGCGACACCTTCACCAAGGTGCTCAAGCAGGTGTACGCCGATTTTGGCTTCAAAGACATTCTGTACAAGGTCTCGACCCGTCCGGCCGCGCGCATCGGTTCGGATGAATTGTGGGACAAGGCCGAAAAGGCTTTGATGGACAGTTTGCGGGCCTCGGGCTGCGAGTTTGTGATTTCTGAAGGCGATGGCGCCTTTTACGGACCCAAGATCGAATACACCCTCAAGGACGCCATCGGGCGCGAGTGGCAGTGCGGCACCATCCAGGTGGATTTCAACCTCTCCGAGCGGCTGGATGCCGAGTACACGGCCGAGGACGGCTCGCGCCAGCGTCCTGTGATCCTGCACCGGGCGATTGTCGGCAGCATGGAGCGTTTCATCGGGATTTTGATCGAGCAGCATGCCGGCGCCTTGCCCACCTGGCTGGCGCCGCTGCAAGTGTCTGTGCTCAACATCACCGATGCGCAAGCCGATTACTGTCGCGAAATCGCTGCAAAATTGCGAAAATCGGTGTCAAATCAAGGCCTTAGGGTCGATCTGGACCTGCGCAACGAGAAAATCACGTATAAAATACGCGAGCATTCGTTGCAAAAGCTGCCCTACATCCTTGTCGCGGGCGACAAAGAAAAGGCAGCAGGTACCGTCGCTGTGCGCGCCCGAGGCAACAAAGACCTCGGTGTGATGTCGATCGATGCGTTCATTGAACTCGTTGCTTCCGACATCGCTTCTAAAGCCTGAAGGTGAGTTTCGCCACAAGCTTTGGCCTGTGGGCACTGAGGCGTTTGGGCTGCTTTGGGCAGTTTTTACCCTTGAAGGATTGAGTCATCGCTACCGAATTTCGTGATCGTCGCCAACGCGAAGAACGCAAACACCGTTTGAACCGTGAAATCATGGCCCCCGAGGTCCGTGTTTCCGGCCCTGACAATGAGCCCATGGGGATTTTGTCCCTGGCTGAGGCCTTGCGCCTGGCCGGTGAACTGGATGTGGACTTGGTGGAGATCGCCGCCACGGCCGTTCCGCCGGTTTGCCGCTTGATGGACTACGGCAAGTTCAAGTACCAGGAGCAAAAGCGTGCGGCGGAAGCCAAGGCCAAGCAAACGGTGATTGACATCAAGGAAGTCAAGTTCCGCCCCGGCACAGACGATGGTGACTACAACATCAAGATGCGCAACATCCGCCGCTTTTTGGCCGATGGTGACAAATGCAAGATCACTTTGCGGTTTCGGGGACGCGAGATCACCCACCAGGAGTTGGGTTTGGCCTTGCTGAACCGGATCCGAGACGAGTTGGCCGACACCATCATCGTCGAACAGTTTCCGAAGTTGGAAGGCCGGCAGATGATCATGATGATCGCGCCGGGCCGCAAAAAGCCTGCCACTGGCAAGGCGACCGATTCGACCTCACCCGCCGATTCGGTGCAATGAGAATTTGACCGGCTTTCGGGCCGGTCGGATCAGGAGCCGCCTTCGGGTGGCTTTTGTAAAAGTGGCTCGGGGCCATCAAGGCTGCAAAGTTTTTGCAGACGCCTCACGAGCACAAATAAAGGAGCATTCAAATGCCCAAGATGAAGACCAAAAGCAGTGCTAAAAAGCGCTTCCGTGTTCGTCCCGGTGGAACCGTCAAACGCGGTCAAGCCTTCAAGCGTCACATCCTGACCAAGAAGACCACCAAGAACAAACGCCACCTTCGCGGTGCAGTGGCTGTGCATGAGACCAACATGGGTCACATGGCGCAGATGCTGCCTTCGGCTGGCCTGTAATTCACTGACGAACTAGGAGAAAAATATGCCTCGCGTTAAACGTGGTGTAACGGCACGCGCCCGTCACAAGAAAGTTTTGGCCCTTGCAAAAGGTTTCCGCGGTCGCCGCGGCAATGTCTTCCGCATCGCCAAACAGGCGGTGATGAAGGCCGGCCAATACGCCTACCGTGACCGCCGCACCAAAAAGCGTGTGTTCCGTCAGCTGTGGATTGCCCGTATCAACGCCGCTGCGCGTGAATGCGGTCTGACCTACAGCCAGTTCGCCAACGGCCTGAAGAAGGCTGCCATCGAAATCGACCGCAAGATGCTGGCGGACATCGCCGTGCACGACAAGGCCGCTTTTGCTGGCATCGTGAACCAAGTCAAGGCCAAACTGGCCGCAGCTTGAGTCCATGAGTGCTCTGGGCTTTCGGGCCCATGGCACGCACTCGATCAAAGGGATTGGGGCTCACAAAAGCTTCAATCCCTTTTTTATTCCAAAACCCACAGATCCGCCCCGATCTTCCGCACCATGAACGAGCTGGACACCCTGGTCGAATCCGCACGCCAGAGTTTTGCGCAGGCACTGACACCTGCCGACCTCGAAAACGCCAAAGCCCTGTTTTTGGGCAAATCCGGCCGCATCACCGAACTGATGAAGGGCATGGCCGCCCTGAGCGTGGAAGACAAGAAAACCCGAGGCGCGGCCATCAATCTGGCCAAACAGGCGATCGAGGCCGCCTTGCAGGCGCGCCGCCAGGCGCTGGCCGATGCCGAGCTGCAAGCCCAGCTCAAGGCGGAGGCACTGGACGTGAGCTTGCCCGGGCGCGGTGTCCGGCTGGGTGGCTTGCACCCGGTTTCGCTCACGCTCGAGCGGGTGGAGCAGATTTTTGGCTCGATGGGCTTTGAAGTCGCTCAGGGGCCCGAGATCGAGACCGACTGGTTCAACTTCACCGCGCTGAACACGCCCGAAGATCACCCGGCCCGCTCGATGCACGACACGTTTTATGTCGAAGGCGGTGACCTGCTGCGCACGCACACCAGCCCGATGCAAATCCGCCACGCGGTGCAACACGTCAAGCGCTACAAAAACCAACTCGACGCCGGACAAGGCATGCCCGAGATCCGCGTCATCGCACCCGGCCGCACTTACCGGGTGGACAGCGATGCCACCCATTCGCCCATGTTCCACCAGTGCGAAGGCCTGTGGATTGGCGAAAACGTCAGCTTCAAGGACCTCAAGGTGGTGGTCACCGATTTCTGCCGCACCTTTTTTGAAAGCGACGATCTGGTGCTGCGCTTTCGGCCCAGTTTTTTCCCCTTCACCGAGCCCAGTGCCGAAATCGACATCCAGTTCCAAAGCGGCCCCTTGGCGGGGCGCTGGCTCGAAGTCGGTGGCTCGGGTCAGGTGCACCCCAACGTGGTGCGCAACATGGGCCTGGAGCCCGAGCAGTTCATCGGCTTTGCCTTCGGCATGGGCATGGACCGTTTCACCATGCTGCGCTA
>JAIXXW010000176.1 GCA_027490555.1 Comamonadaceae bacterium
CCCGGTGGCTCGAACACATAGCTGCCCTCCTCGGCCACCCAGTCGTGCTCCAGGTACAGCCACTTGCCGCGCAGCACATGGGCATGCACCATGCCCGAGTGGCGGTGGCGCTGCAACAGGCCTGAGCGCTTGACCTTGAGCAGGTGCACATAAAAGCCGCCGCTGACATTCAGGTGTAATGGGCGCGACCAGATGCCCGCGCCCACCGGCGCCCACAAGCGCTCGTCTTCGGTTTGCACATCGTGCACCACCATGTCCGGCGCCATGCCCCAGGGCTGGGGTTTGGCATAGGGTAGGCGCTCGTCGGCTGCTGCAAAAGGGGTGGGGTGGGAGCTCATGGTCAATTCCAAGCCTGATGATGGCCTGCAGCTTAAAACCCAGCACCCGGCTTGTCAGCGCCTTGGGCGACAGCCCCCCGCTGCCGGCTGCCCGCCTCAGTGGCCCTCGAAAGACACCAGGTTGAACAGCTTCAGGCCCGTGGCCTGGATCCGGGCCGACCCGCCCAGCTCGGGCAGGTCCACGATGACCGCGCCCTCGATCACCTGGGCACCCAGTTTTTCGAGCAGCTTCTTGCCCGCCAACATCGTCCCGCCCGTGGCAATCAGGTCATCGATGAGCAAGACCCTTTGACCCGGCTTGACCGCGTCGGTGTGCAGCTCGACCGTGGCACTGCCGTACTCGAGTTCGTAGGTCTCCTCCACGGTGCTGAAGGGCAATTTGCCTTTTTTGCGGATGGGCACAAAACCCAGCCCCAACTCGTAGGCCACCACCGAGCCCAGGATGAAGCCTCGCGCGTCCAGACCCGCCACCACATCGGGCCGCAGGTCTGGGGCCATGTAGCGGTGCACAAACGCATCGATCAGCACCCGGAAAACACGCGGGTCTTGCAGCAAAGGGGTGATGTCGCGAAACTGCACCCCCGGCGCTGGCCAATCCGGGACAGTCCGGATGTGGCTTTTCAGGTAGGCGTTGACGTTCAGATCGTCCATGTCGTGAAGCTTTCGGTGAGTGCCTTGCTCGAAATGCGGCGCGAGCGGCCACGCCGCTGGCCCCGGCCGCGCCAGCGGTCTGGCCGATGTTAACAAGCCCAGGGGCCAGCGAGCCGATAAAATGGGCCGCATGCAAGCCAACCCCACCCACACCCTGCAGCTGGCCCGCGAGACCCTGGACATCGAGGCAGCGGCCCTGCTTCAGCTCAAGGACCGGCTGGACGAACGCTTCGTCACAGCGGTCAACATGGTGCTGTCGGTGCAGGGGCGTGTGGTGGTGATGGGCATGGGCAAAAGCGGGCACATCGGGCGCAAGATCGCCGCCACGCTGGCCTCCACCGGCACCCCGGCCATGTTTGTTCATCCCGGTGAAGCCAGCCACGGCGATCTGGGCATGGTCAAGACGGTGGATGTGGTGATGGCGCTGTCCAACAGCGGCGAAAGCGACGAGTTGGTGGCCATCTTGCCTGTGCTCAAGCGCCAGGGCGTCCCCCTGATCGCCCTGACCGGCGGCATGAACTCCTCTTTGGCCCGCCACGCCGACGTGGTGCTGGACTGTTCGGTCAGCAAAGAGGCCTGCCCCTTGAACCTGGCCCCCACCGCGAGCACCACCGCCCAGCTGGCCATGGGCGATGCCTTGGCCGTGGCCTTGCTCGACGCACGCGGCTTCAAGCCGGAAGACTTCGCCCGCTCGCACCCCGGGGGCGCTTTGGGCCGCAAATTGCTCACGCATGTGGCCGACGTGATGCGGCAAGGCGATGAGGTGCCCCAAGTCCCAGCGGATGCGGCGTTCACCACCATGATGCGCGAGATGAGCCACAAGGGCCTGGGGGCGACCGCCGTGACCCAGCCGAATGGCCAGGTGGTGGGCATCTTCACCGATGGCGATTTGCGGCGGCTGATCGAAAAGGGGGTGGACCTGCGCGACCTGAAGGCGCACCAGGTGATGCACCCGAACCCGCGCACCATTCGCCACGATGCCCTGGCCGTGGAAGCCGCCGAGATGATGGAGCTGCACCGCATCACCAGCATCCTGGTGGTCAACGCCGAGGGCGTGCTGTGCGGCGCCATCAACTCCAACGACCTGATGCGCGCCAAGGTGATCTGAGCATGCCCGCCCTGACCCCCGCACTGCACTACCCGCCCGAACTGCTGCTGCAGGCCCAGGGCATTCGCGTCGCATTTTTCGACGTCGACGGTGTGCTCACCGATGGGGGCTTGTACTTTTCCGAATCCGGCGAGACCCTCAAGCGCTTCCACACGCTGGACGGTCAGGGCCTGAAATTGCTGCAAAAAGCGGGGATCACCCCGGTGGTCATCACCGGGCGTGACTCCGCGCCCCTGCGCTTGCGCCTGAAGGCGCTGGGCATTACCCACGCCCGCTTTGGCACCGAAGACAAACGGCCCGCCGCAGAGGCCTTTTTGCGCGAGTTGGGCCTGAGCTGGTCACAGGCCGCCGCCATCGGCGATGACTGGCCCGACCTGCCGGTGATGCAACGGGCCGCCTTCGCCTGCGCACCGGCCAACGCCCATGCCCAGGCCCTGGCACTGGCCCACCACACCACGGCCGAGCGCGGCGGCGAAGGGGCTGCCCGCGCATTTTGCGACCTGCTGCTGGTGGCTGGCGGGCATTACGCCGCCTTGCTCGCCGAGGTGGGCCTGAACGACCATCCGGGTGCGTCCGCATGAACGCATGGATGCGTCTGCGGCGCACGCTGGACCAGCTCACCATTTACCTGCCACTGATCCTGTTTGCCTTGCTGGCCCTGGGCAGCTGGTGGCTGGTGCGCAGCATGCCCGAGCTCATGCCCCCGGGCACCGACAAGCAGCTGCGCCAGGACCCGGACTACCAGCTGGAAATATTCACGGTCAAATCCTTTGACGCCACAGGCCGGCTGACCCGCGAAATTGCCGGCCAAAGTGCCACCCATTTCCCGGCCAGCCAGGAGCTGCACATCCAGGGCATCCGGATCTTCAGCGAAAACGAGCTCGGCACGCGGATGCAGGCACAGGCGCGCCAAGGCATTTCCAAGGAATCCACACAACAAGTGCAACTGCAAGGCGATGTGCTGGCGGTTCGGGCCGCCGACCAGCAAGGCCCGCGCATGACGCTCAAAGGTCAGGCCTTGACCGCCATGCTCGAAGAAGAACGCCTGGTGTCCAGCGTGCCGGTTGAAATCGTTCGGGGTGGCGATGTTTTCAGCGCCCAGAGCATGGACTTTGACACCCGCAACGGCCAGTACGCCCTGCAAGGGCAGGTCAAATCCATCCTGGCGCCGGGCGTGCGCAAGCCCTGAAAAGCAAAAAGCCCTGCCAAGCAGGGCTTGTGGGCATCGGCTGGCGAAGTTCGCCAGCCCCGAGCTCAGTAACCGCCGCCTTCGCGACCGCCGCCATAGCCACCACCGCCACCATCACGGCGACCGCCACCACGTGGGCCAGCGCCGTAAGGGCTGCGGAAACCACCGCCACCGCCTTCACCGCCGCCGTAACCACCGCCACCTTCACGGCGACCACCGCCGTAGCCGCCGCCGCCTTCGCGACCGCCGCCATAGCCACCGCCGCCACCTTCACGGCCGCCGCCATAGCCGCCACCGCCTTCACGGCGACCACCGCCATAGCCACCGCCGCCGCCGAAGCCGCTGCCACCCGAGCGGGGTGGGCGGGCTTCCATGGGGCGGGCTTCATTCACCACCACATTGCGACCGCCCAGGGGCTGGCCATTCATGCCGTTGATGGCGGCCTGGGCCTCCGCGTCGCTGCCCATTTCCACAAAGCCGAAGCCTTTGGAGCGGCCGGTGTCACGTTCCATCATGACTTTGGCGCTGGTCACCGCACCGAATTCACCGAAGGCTTGTTCCAGGTCGTTGTCACGCACCGAGTAAGGCAGGTTGCCGACGTAAAGTTTGTTGCCCATGAAAGGGACTCCTCAAAACACACAATGAAAAGCGATGGCGCTTCGACAACGCGTTCGACATACCTGAAAACTTCGGAAGGAAAGCGAAACTGATGGGGCACCGCAGAAATGACTTCGTCGCACAACGCGACAAAGTCAAACAATTATGAGTGGCAAAACATTGGAAAAGGCAATGGGGAAACCCCCTCATACCCCATTAAAACCGGGCATGCACCGGTTTTTTGTTGTTTTACCAACTCACCTCACGGTCAGGTGTGGCGTTGATTTTGTGGATGCTCAAATCGGCCCCGTCGTACTCTTCTTCCGGGCTGAGTTTCAAGCCCATGGTGAGCTTCAAAACACCATAAATCAGCGCCCCGCCCACCAAGGCCCAGGCCACGCCCAAAGCCGTGCCCATCACCTGGGCCGTCAGATTGACGCCCCCCAGGCCACCCAAAGCGGTGCTGCCAAAAATGCCGGCCGCGATGCCGCCCCAGGCGCCACAAATGCCGTGCAAAGGCCATACGCCCAGGACATCGTCGATCTTCCATTTGTTCTGGGTCAGGGTGAACATCACCACAAACAAGGCGCCGGCCACGGCCCCCGCCACCAACGCACCAAAGGGGTGCATCAGGTCTGAGCCGGCACACACGGCCACCAGACCGGCCAGGGGACCGTTGTGGACAAAGCCCGGGTCATTTTTGCCCAGCACCAGGGCCGCCAAGGTGCCACCGACCATGGCCATCAGGGAGTTGACCGCCACCAGACCGGACATCTTGTCCAGGGTCTGGGCGCTCATCACGTTGAAACCGAACCAGCCCACGATCAGAATCCAAGAGCCCAAGGCCAGAAACGGGATGCTCGACGGCGGGTGGGCCGAAACCACCCCATCCTTGCGGTAACGGTTGTAGCGGGCGCCCAGCAAGAGCACAGCGGGCAAGGCGATCCAGCCGCCCATGGCATGCACCACCACCGAACCTGCAAAGTCATGGAACTCATCTCCCGTGGCAGCCTTGATCCAGGCTTGCACGCCAAAGTGCTGGTTCCAAGCGATGCCTTCAAAGAAGGGGTAGACAAAACCGACGATCACCGCCGTGGCGATGAGCTGTGGCCAGAATTTGGCCCGCTCGGCAATGCCGCCCGAAATGATGGCGGGAATGGCCGCCGCAAAGGTCAACAGGAAGAAGAACTTGACCAGGTCGTAGCCATTTTTGGCCGCCAGCTGTTCGGCGCCCACAAAGAAGGTGGTGCCATAGGCCACGCTGTAACCGACCACAAAATAAACCACGGTCGACACCGAAAAATCCACCAGGATCTTCACCAGCGCATTGACCTGGCTTTTTTTGCGGACTGTGCCCAGTTCCAGAAAAGCAAACCCGGCGTGCATGGCCAACACCATGATGCCGCCCAACAAAATAAATAGCGCATCCGCGCCCTGTTTCAGTGCTTCCACGATCGTCCCTTTGAGGATTTTTGCCTTGTTTTGGTGCATTCCAGGCTTTTCATCGCCCGGCGCACCAAGAGAAAGCAAGAAGCGCACCCAAATCGAGTCACGCCGCAGCCGTCGACCGCCACCGGTCCCTTAAGATCCATCCCTCTGACCGATCCGACAGGCCAAGTGCCGTTTCTTCATGGAAGCTTTCCTCATCTCCACCGGCATCGTGGCCTTGGCCGAAATGGGTGACAAAACCCAACTGCTGTCCCTGGTGCTGGCCGCCCGTTTTCGCAAGCCTTGGCCCATCGTGCTGGGCATCCTGGTGGCCACGCTGGCCAACCACGGCCTGGCGGGCGCGCTTGGCAGCTGGATCACCACCGTCTTGGGGCCCGACATGCTGCGCTGGCTGCTGGGCGCGTCCTTCATCGCCATGGCGGTGTGGATGCTGATCCCGGACAAGCTGGACGACGAAGCCGCTGACAGCACGGCACGCATGGGCGTCTTCCTGACCACGGTGGTGGCCTTTTTCTTGGCCGAAATGGGCGACAAAACCCAGATCGCCACCGTCATGCTGGCCGCCCAGTACCAAGCCTGGTTCGCGGTGGTGGCCGGCACCACACTGGGCATGATGCTGGCCAATGCGCCCGTGGTGTGGCTGGGTGATGCCATCACCCAACGGGTGCCGCTGCGCCTGGTGCACCTGATCTCGGCCGGCATCTTCGCTGTGCTGGGTGTGCTGGCGCTGTCGGGCTGGGGCACCTGAAGCCGCGCCACGCCCATCGCCCACGGGGGTGGGCTCCTACAAGGATCGTCGTTGCCCATCGCCCACGGGGGTGGGCTCCTACAAGAAACGGTCATTGGCCATCGCCCACGGGGGTGGGCTCCTACAAGAGACGGTCGTTGCTCATCGCCCACGGGGGTGGGCTCCTACAAGAGACGGTCGTTGCCCATCGCCCACAGGGGTGGGCGCCCACGGGAATCGCGGTTTTCAGTGGGAGCCCACCCCGTGGGCGATGGAATCGAGTATGAGCCGACCCCGTGGGCGATCGAATTGAGCAGGAGCCCACCCCGTGGGCGATGGTGTTCAAGGGTTGGAGGGCCGCTTGTAAATCACATGGTAAACACCCGCCACCCCCACCGCGCCGCCCAACACATTGCCCAAAATCACGGGCCCTAAATGGCCCAACATGCCGCCCCAGGTGATGGCGGCCTCACCCGCCAGGCCATCGTGCTGCAGCAGCATGGCCAGCGGCATCAGGTACATGCTGGCGATGCTGTGCTCAAAACCCGCCGCCACAAAGGCCATCACCGGCAACACCACGGCCACCGCCTTGTCGCTCACGCTGCGCCCGGCCATGGCCATCCACACCGCCATGCACACCAGCACATTGCACAGCACCCCGCGCAACACGGCACTGACAAAAGGCAGCTCCTGCTTGGCCACCGCGATCTGCACCACCTTGTGCGCCACCGCGCCCCCATTCAGGCCGGCATGGCCGCTGGCGAACACCAGCAGCGCCAGACCGGCAGCACCCACCCCATTGGCCAGGCCAACGATACCCCAGTTGCGCAGCACCTGCGCCGTGCTGACACGGCCATCGGCCCAGGCCATCACGATCAGGTTGTTGCCGGTGAACAGCTCGGCCCCGGCCACCACCACCATGAACAGGCCCACCGAAAACACCAGGCCCCCCAGCACCGAACTGGCCGCAAAGCCCAGCGAGGCATCGGACTTGACCAGCACAAACAGCATGGCCCCCAGACCGATGAAGACCCCGGCCAGCACGCCCAGCAAAGCCAGGGGCAAAGCGGCCATGCGGGCCTTGGCCTCGCCCACCGACTCGATGCGGCGGGCGATTTCAACGGGACTGTAGGCATCCAAGCCATGAAAATCGGACATGCACGCTCCTGGCAAGGGGCTCATCGGTTCGTCATATACTCGCCCCATGCGCCGATTTGAACCCGATTGCGGGCGCCGAAACCGTCATGGTTTCGAAATTCAGCTAAATGGCGTGTGTTTCAACCCACTGAAGCCCGGCCCAGCTGACAGCGAAGCCGGGTTTTGTTTTTTGTCACCTGAACACTTTCGATGCTGATCGCCGAGTCCCAAAGCATGCTGTTTGAAGCGCCATTGCCATTGCAATGCGGCGCGTCCATCCGTGGCTACTCGCTGAGCTACGAAACCTACGGCACGCTCAACGCCGACAAATCCAACGCGGTGCTGGTCTGCCACGCGCTCAACGCCTCGCACCATGTGGCGGGGGTGTACGCCGACCAACCGAAAAACCTGGGTTGGTGGGACAACATGATCGGCCCTGGCAAGTCGCTCGACACCAACCAATTTTTCGTCATCGGGGTGAACAACCTCGGTTCGTGCTTTGGCTCCACCGGCCCCATGCATGTCAACCCCGACACCGGTCGCGTGTACGGCGCGGACTTTCCGGTGGTCACGGTGGAAGACTGGGTCAATGCCCAGGCGCGTTTGCTCGACGCCTTGGGCATTGAACAACTGGCCGCCGTGATGGGCGGCAGCCTGGGCGGCATGCAGGCGCTGAGTTGGACGCTGCAATACCCCGAACGCGTGAAGCACGCGGTGGTGGTGGCCAGCGCCCCCAACCTGAACGCCGAAAACATCGCCTTCAACGAAGTCGCCCGCCGCGCCATCGTGACCGACCCGGACTTCCACAACGGCCACTTTTATGCGCAAGGCGTGGTGCCCAAACGCGGCCTGCGCATCGCCCGCATGATTGGCCACATCACGTACCTGAGCGACGACGTGATGAACGAAAAGTTTGGCCGCGAACTGCGCGAGGCCGTCACGCACAACGCCAGCGGCTACAAATACTCCACGCAGGACGTGGAATTCCAGATCGAGAGTTACTTGCGCTACCAGGGCGACAAGTTCAGCGATTACTTCGATGCCAACACCTATTTGCTGATCACCCGGGCGCTGGATTACTTTGACCCGGCGCGCGCCTTTGGTGGCAACCTCTCGCAAGCCTTTGCCCGCGCCCGTTGCCAATTCTTGCTGATCAGCTTCAGCACCGACTGGCGCTTCTCGCCGGCCCGCAGCCGCGAAATGGTCAAGGCCCTGCTGGACAACCGCCGCGACGTGAGCTATGCCGAAATCGACGCGCCGCACGGGCACGAC